>JAHCMG010000008.1 GCA_019192585.1 Devosiaceae bacterium MH13 | reverse complement strand
CCCACTTGGTCTCCTATGCGGTTAAAAAGCTCGACGCGCGCGGTCTTGTGACGACCGGCCGGAAGGCGAAGGAGAAGACGGTGACGATCACCGGTAAAGGGGCACAGGTCTGCGAGCGCTATGGTGAGGTGCGCGAAGCGCTGTTCATCGAGGGCGTCAAAGACCTCAACATGGATGGCCACGACATCTCGCGTGTGGCGGCGATCATGCGCGCCTTGTCCGGCTCTTACGATCAGGCGGCGCGCGCCGCAGCGGCGATGTAGCCGTGCCCGGCTCGGTTTGGACCTCGCTGACATCGCTCGTTGGGCAGGCCGCCCAAGGAGCGGGGGCCGTTTTGACGGGCCTTGTGGAGAGCCTTCGTAACCTGACAAGCACCGAGGAAGAGCGCCGCCAGGTTGCCTTCACCGTCGCGATGATTGGCCTGTCGGCCAAAATGGCCAAGGCCGACGGCGTCGTAACGCACGATGAGATTGAGGCCTTTCGGGATCTTGTCGAGTTTCCCGCCCAAGAGGCGCAAAATGTTGCGCGCCTGTACAACCTCGCGAAGCAGGATGTGGCCGGCTTTGACGCCTATGCCCGCAAGATCGCCACGTTGTTTGAGGATGAAGACGCCATCCTCGAAGACATTCTCGATGGGCTGTTTCACATCGCCATGGCCGATGGGGTGCTCCACGACCGGGAGGGCGCGTATCTCGAAACCGTGGCCGCCGAGTTCGGTTTTGACGATGTCGAATATTGCCGGGTGCGCGCGCGGCATGTCTTCGAAGGCGAGGTGGACCCGTATATCGTTCTCGGCGTCGAGCCCGACTTGCCCTTTGAGGACATCCGCAAAACCTACCGCAAGCTGGTTGCTGAGAACCATCCGGACCGCTTGATCGCGCGCGGCGTGCCGGCTGAGTTCATCAAGATCGCGTCGGAGCGGCTCGCGACCATCAATGCTGCCTTCGATCAGATTGAGCTGCGTGCCCGCACCGTATGAGCGCTTACCCTCCAATTGACACGGTGGTGCCGTCACCAAACCATGACGGGCGCAAGGGCGCGCCAGTGGACCTGCTCGTCTTGCACTATACCGGCATGGCTGATGACGATGCCGCGGTGCGTTGGCTGGCGGACCCGCGGTCGAAAGTCTCATGCCACTATCTCGTCCATGAGGATGGGCGGATTGTGCAGTTGGTCGAAGAGCAAGAGCGGGCTTGGCATGCGGGCGTCTCATCATGGAAGGGGGAGGCCGACATCAACGCCCGCTCCATCGGCATCGAAATCTGCAATCCCGGCCATGAGCATGGCTATCGGGCCTTCCCGGCCCCCCAGATTGACGCGGTGATTGGGCTGTGTGTGGCCATCGTGGCGCGCCATGGAATCGCGCCGGAGCATGTGCTCGCCCATTCCGATGTCGCGCCCGAGCGCAAGGAAGACCCCGGTGAGCTGTTCCCATGGGATAGGCTCGCCGCAGCGGGTGTGGGTCATTACATGGAGCCCGCACCGATCCTCGATGGCCGGTTCATGGCTCTCGGCGATGCCGGCGAGCCTGTGGCCGCTTTGCAAGGCATGCTGAAGCTTTACGGCTACGGCGTTGAAGCAACCGACGCGTTCGACGCGCGCACACAGGCCGTTGTGACGGCGTTTCAGCGGCATTTCCGCCCGCAGAAAGTCGACGGTGTGGCCGATAGTTCGACCGTTGCCACATTGCATCAGCTGTTGCGGAGCCTTATCGCATAGATCAGCGCGCTCTTGAGGATTGAACGCATTGTGTGCGACCGGACGGGTCGCGTACCACACGCGGCGATCCATGCGGCCACAGTCGGCTAGGGAATACGGAACGGGTGCTGAAAGAATCGATCGTTTGGATTGATGCCTTGACGCTCGAGGGCGACCGGCTCTCAGCGGAGGGCATCGTTGTGCGCCGCGACGCGATCGTCGGCGTGCGCCTCGATCGGCCCGGCACGCGCCTGTCCTTCGTTGCTATGGCGTCGCTGTTGCTGATCGCGCTCGGCGCGTCGGCGGTGGCGTTCGCGCAGACGCTTCAGTTTTTCGATCCCGATTACACCGTTTTCGCGGTCAGCCTTCTGCCCGTGCTTGGTTTTGGCCTTGCGTGCTGGATGGTGAGGCCTCGGCAGCATCTGAGCATTTTGCTGACCGATGGGTCGGTGCTCGCGCTCCAATCTAAGGATGCGGCCTTTTTGGACTTGTGCCTTGAGGCCTTTGAGCGGCTTTGGAGTGACCCGTCGCGGGCGCGCTCGGCGCTGTACATCCATGCCGAGCACCGGTCGGTCGATTTTGGCCCCGAAGTGGCCGCACCTTTGCCGCCGATCCCGGTTCCTATGCCGGCCGCGCAACCCGCGCCCGCCGGGGTGTCCCTTCCGCCCGTCCCGCCCAGCTTGATCGATCAGCCTGTCGATAGCCGGGCGGTAGCGGACCGAGATGACCGGGCAAGCATGTTGCCGATGTTTGATCTGCCGGTCTTTCCCGAGGATGAAGAGCCTTCTCAGCCAGCGAAAGCAGCGCCCCAAGAGGCGGCACAAGAAGCTCCGAGTGAAGCCGAGGTTAAAGCCGCTCCCGACCCAGAGGCTGAGGCAGCGGCGGCAGCTGAAGCACAAGACAAGTCGCTCGAAGAGGCGCGCCGGCGGCTCCGCACCATCGCGGCGCGGCAACGCCAAGATCGCAGCGCAGCGCCGCAAGCCGCCGTTCAGGCGGCGGCAGACGAAGCAGGCGAGCCAGCGGCCAGTGACGGCCGCGTAAAGGACTTGGCCGATAGCTTGGCTGAGATGGCCGTGGGGGCGAGCGTCGCCACTCCGCCGGCCGAAGCAGACGAACCGAGCCCCGAGGCAGACGTGGCGGCCGAACCGGAAACGGCGGACGCCGAGGCCGGCGCGAACCAGGCCAACGAGCTCGCCGAGCAGCTCGAGCCGCTGGTTGAGGCGGCACCGCCCGCACCCGCTGCGGAGGTTGAACCCGCCGCGAACGATGCCGCCCTTGAGGTGGACGATAACTTCACGCCGATCCCCGCCAGCGCGTTCGACACCGTGCGGGGCAATGTGAAGACGCTGGCGCGCCTGCTGCGGCAACGCTCCTCGTCTCCGGCCCTAACCGATGCTGTCGACATTCTCGAAAAGCACACGATGGAGGGCTGCGCCACCGAACGCGATGTGCGTGCCTTGGCGCGGTCTGTTTCGATCCTTCGCGGCCGGATGACCGTTTATCCCGCTGCGATCCAGGTGCTTGACGCGGTCGAGATCGCTGCTGGCTTCGAAGACACCTCTGAGCTTGAAGCGTCAAACGACGCTGCCTGAGGCCCCCAAATCGTTTTCTTGACGCTTTGCGCGCGGCCATGGCACTGAGCCGCGGTCAGTCGGCCGGGCAGCCGCTGAGTGCGGCCTTCGGCCGTGCGCCAGAGGAAAGTCCGGGCTCCATGGAGACACGATGCCGGATAACGTCCGGCGAGGGTGACCTTAGGGAAAGTGCCACAGAGAGCAGACCGCCGCGGCTTTGGCCGGGGTGACGGTGAAAGGGTGGGGTAAGAGCCCACCGCGGATGCGGTAACGCAGACGGCATGGCAAACCCCATCGGGAGCAAGACCAAATAGGAACGTCGCGCGCGGCCCTTAGGGTCGTGGCATCCTGTCTCTAGGCAAGACGTTCGGGTTGGTTGCTTGAGGCGGATCGCAAGGTCCGTCCCAGATGAATGGCTGCCCCACCCATTGGGTGGACAGAACCCGGCTTACAGGCCGGCTGACACCGCGAAAGCACGTCCAAGCACACCGTGTTTTATGCCGAGCTTGTGTACGGCTGTGGACAACGCTTTCACACTTGGTGCGGCGTTGCAGGGTTCGCGCGCAAGCCGCTGGCGGCGCTGCGTTTCTCCATGACGGGCGCTTTGAGGCTGCCGCTAGGGAACGGCAACCTCGCGTTAAACTTAATGAGGTTTTATCAGCAATCGAGCCGCGTCTGTGTCCGTGTGAAAGGGTTTGTGAGGGCGTTTCCCATTGTAGCCCATCAGATCCCATGATAGCCCATCAAGTAACCCCAGAGCCCATCTGCAGGCCCCTGTATCCGGCTGACCCGGCGTTCGCGGTGTCTGCGGGATATCGCGCGCTTTTCCAGATTTTCGTAACGGCAGTTGCGTTTCGCCGAGGAGGCGATCAGTTCGATGCAAGCCTTCGTTTCGACCTTCGAGATGCGCACGGACGCCAAGGGGCGGGTGAGCATCCCCAAGGCGTTTCGCCAGGTCTTGCAGGCCGACGGTTTCGAGGGGCTGTACTGCATTCCAAGCCCCGATGGGCAGGCCATCGATGCGGGCGGCACCAAGCTGTTCTCCATGCTCGAAGCGAAGCTCGCGGGGCTCGACCCGACATCGTTCGACTACGATCTGCTGGCGACAGCCTTTTTTGGCGAGAGCGAGATCGTGTCGGTGGAAAAAGAGGGCCGGATGTCGCTGCCGCCGCGCCTCAAGGCGCTGGCAGGGATCGACGAAACGCTGGTGTTTGTCGGCAAGGGCTTCAAGTTTCAGATCTGGTCGCCCGAGCGTTATGCCGGCTACCGTCAGCAGGCGGTGGATCAGGCACGCACGGTGCTGTGGGGCCAAAGGGCGGCCACCGCATGACCGAAACCGAAGCATCCCATGTGCCAGTTCTTTTGCCCGAGGTTCTCAACGCCCTCGGCCCGATTGACGATCAACTGGTCGTCGACGGGACTTTTGGGGCGGGTGGCTACACGAAGGCTTTCCTGGAGGCTGGGGCGCGGGTGATCGGCCTCGACCGTGACCCCACGGCGATTGCGGCGGGCGAAGCGCTGGTTGCGCAGTCAGCGGGTAGTTTGGTCCTCAAACAAGTGCCGTTCTCGCAGATGCTCAGCGCGCTCGAGGATGCGGGCGAGGAGACCGCCGATGCGGTAGTCCTCGATATCGGCGTCTCATCGATGCAGCTTGATCAAGCCGAGCGCGGCTTCTCGTTCCGCCATGACGGGCCGCTCGATATGCGCATGGGCGAGGGCGCGCTCAGCGCCGCCGATATCGTCAATGACTGGCCTGAGGCCGCGTTGGCTGAACTGATCTACCGCTATGGCGAAGAGCGCCGCTCGCGCGCCATTGCCCGGCTGATCTGCGAGGTACGCCAGGAGTGGCGCATCGAGACCACACGGGCGCTTGCCAACCTGATTGAAAAGCTGCTGCCGCATCGGCGGGGCAAAGGTGGCGGCCCGGTCATCCATCCGGCGACGCGCACCTTTCAAGCGCTGCGGATCGCGGTGAACGACGAACTCGGTGAGCTGGTCCGCGCTTTGCTCGCGGCGCAGCATGTTTTGGCGCCCGGCGGTCGGCTGGTCGTCGTGACGTTCCACTCGCTCGAAGATCGCATCGTCAAGCGCTTCATGGGCCCGGCGTCGGCGGGGGCGGGCGGCTCACGCCACCTGCCGCAGGTCGACGTGACCCCAGCCGCCTTCGCGCCGAACACCAAACGCCCTGTGGTCCCGGGCGACGCGGAACTGTCGGCGAACCCGCGCTCGCGCTCGGCGAAACTGCGTGCGGCCGTGCGCACGGACGCCCCTGCACAAGGTTGGCCGCAGAGCCCGTCTGCTTGGCAGGACTTTATGGTTAGCCTCGGCGCGCCGGTTCTGCGCCAAGCACCGCTCGACATGTTTGTGGCCGGCCCGAGCGCGCCTGAGGCCAAGGATGGGGGCCAGCATGCGGTGGGTTGATGGGCTCTGCCTGGCGCTGGCGGTTGCGGGTGCGGCCTATGTGTATGATGTCAAGCATGAGGCGGAGACCGCCCATGACAGCCGCCGCACGCTTGAGCGCGACATCGCGGCCATCTCGGCCGATGTTGATCTTCTGGAAGCCGATCTTGCGGCGCTGGAGCAGCCGGTACGCCTTCAAGCGTTGGTTGAAGGGTCGCCGGAGGCCTTCAGTTTGGAACCGATTGCGTCCGATCATTATGTTCGGCTGTCTGACTTGCCCTTCCGGGCGGACTTGATTGCCGAAGTCACGGGCTCGATCGGTGACGAAAGCGCGGACGCCGATGCGCAGCCTGCTAATGTGACCGATGCTGCGCCGAACCAGCTGGACGCTTTGGTCCGCCGCGTGTTGGCCGAGACGCCAGATACGGCGAGCAATCCGCTCGATGCTTTGCTCGCGGATTTGCTCGCAAGCCCCGACGCGGCATTGCCGGCGCCGCCCCTGCCGCCGGCCTTGGTGCCCTCACAAGAACCTGCTGCCGTCGAAGCCGCGCCTTCAAGCGGCGACCCGATTGCGAACCTTTTGGGGCCTGAGCGATGAGCATGGCGCCCGTTTCAGACGACGTCCGGCCAACCGGCAACGGCCCAGGCATACTGCTGCAGCGCGCGCGGGCCATGCTGGGCGCGCCCTCTGATGTGCCGAACGCGGACGAGGCGGATGGCTCCATCCATCTCGATGGCACCGGTAAAACGCTCGCCCATGAGACCCGTGGCCGGATGCTGATGTTTGTCGCCATTTTGTGCCTCGTGTACGCTGTGATTGGCGGACGGCTTTTGGAGCTTGGGCTGCGCAGCCCGGACGCGCCGGTTCTCGCCGCGACGCCGCAGCAGCAGATCCGGGCGAGCCGGCCCGATATCACCGATCGCCATGGCGTTCTGTTGGCCACCGATGTGCCAGCAACCGCCGTCTATGCCGATCCGTCCATTTTGGTGGACGTGGATGATGCGGTGGACCGGCTGGTCGATGCCATGCCGGACGCGTCGCGCGACACGTTCCGCGCGCGCCTCAGCCGCCAGAGCCAGTTTGAATGGATCGCCCGCGACCTCACGCCATCCCAGCGCGACGCGCTGATGCGCCAGGGCATCCCGGGCGTTGGCTTCCTTGAGGAAAGCCGCCGGTTCTACCCCTCAGGCCGGCTAGCTGCACACGTGCTGGGCGCGGTGAATGTCGATCATGAGGGGCTCGAAGGCATCGAGCGCTATCTCGATCGCGAGCCGCTCGCCAATCTTGCGCAGTTTGGCTTCCTTGAAGGCGGCGAAGCGGACTTCGCGCCGACGGCGATTGCGCTTGATGCGCGTGTGCAGCACGTGATGCGCGATGTGCTCGAACGGGGCCTCGAGCGCTACCAGGCCATCGGCGCGACGGCGGCTTTGATGGATGTGCGAACCGGCGAAGTGCTTGGCTTGGTCTCGCTGCCGGATTTCGATCCCAACACCCGAGAGGGTTTGGGCGACGAAGATGCGCTGAACCGTGCCGTCGGCGGGGTCTACGAGCTGGGCTCGGTGTTCAAAGTGTTCACCATTGCCGCCGGGCTCGACTCGGGCGCGGTGGCGATCGACACGATGCACGAAGCACGCCGCCCGATCCGCATCGGCAACTCGACCATCAACGATTTCCACGCGCGCCGGGCCATGCTTTCGACGACCGAAGTGTTCACGTCTTCGTCTAACATAGGCACCATTCGCATTGCCGAAGCGATGGGCATCCCGGTGCAGCGCGCCTATTACGAGCGCCTGGGCCTTCTGAGCCGCATGGATGTTGAACTGCCTGGCGCGGCGCGGCCCTTCTATCCAGATGGCGAGTGGTCCCGCTTGTCGGCGGCCACCATCTCGTTTGGCCATGGGCTGACGACCACGCCGCTTCAGCTGCTGACCGGCGTTTCGGCCACCGTCAATGGCGGTATTTTGATCAACCCGACGTTCCTGCCGCGTGGTGAGACCGACGCGATGCAAGCGGCGAGCCGTGTGCTCTCCGAGCAAACCAGCGCTTACATGCGCGAGATGTTCCGGGCCAACGTGCTTGATGGTTCGGGCCGGCGCGCGGCCGTCGAGGGGCTTGATGTGGGCGGCAAAACCGGAACCGCTGAGAAGATCGTCGATGGCGCTTATTCCGGCGACCATCGGCTTAACAGCTTCGTGTCGGCCTTCCCGATGCATGAACCGCAGTACGCCATGATCGTGGTGATCGACGAGCCGCAGCCCGCCGAAGGCCAGCGCAGCGCGACCGCTGGCCTCAACGCTGCGCCGATGAGCGGCGAGATCATCAGCCGGGTCGCGCCGCTGCTCGGGCTTGTCCCACAAGCGCCCGCCGCAAACTAAGCGCGGCAGTGCACGAACGCCCGCTGGGCCTTGCGTTGGGCGTGACGGGCGAGGGCAAATACCCTATGCCCTTTACGACAGACGAGTCGGGCACCCAGGCACATGGGTGACCCGCTCACGGCTTAACAGTTCGCGCGCGGTAGATGACTGCCCCTGTTTCCCTTTCGTCCCTGATCGACAGCACCGTTCGCGTCCCGCCCGGGGCCGAAGGCGTTTCGGTGCGTGGGCTCGCGCTCGACAGCCGCAAAGTGCAGGCGGGCTTTGTGTTTGCTGCGTTGTCCGGCGCGGCGCGCCACGGCAAAGACTTTATCGAGCAAGCGGTTATTGATGGCGCATCGGCGGTTCTGCTCGACGATGATGTTGAGGCAACCGTGCCCGATGGGGTCGCGGAGCTGAGAGCACCCGATGCAAGGCGCGCCTTTGCCCTGATGGCGTCGAGGTTTTTCGGCCGGCAGCCGCATACCATGGTTGCTGTGACGGGCACGTCGGGCAAAACGTCTGTTGCCTCCTTCACGCGGCAGATCTTCCAGGCGCTCGGGCATGAGGCGGCCGCGATGGGCACGCTGGGCATCACGCGCGGGGATGGCGCGCAAGCTGGGGCGCTGACGACGCCCGATTCTGTGTCGCTGCATGAAGCGCTCGCGGCCTTGGCTGATGACGGCGTGACCCATATGGCGATGGAGGCCTCATCGCATGGGCTCGAGCAGCGCCGGCTTGATGGCGTCCGCTTGGAGGCGGCGGCCTTCACGAACCTTGGCCGCGATCACCTCGATTATCACCCGACGATGGAAGACTATTTCACCGCCAAGTCGCGGCTGTTCGATCCGCTTCTGCCGGAGGGTGCGGGCGCCGTGGTCTGGCTTGATGACGCCTATGGCGAGCGCATGGCTCGGCTGGCGAAAGAGCGCGGGCATCGGCTCTTGCTCGCCGGCATGGGCCGGGGCGATGTGTGCGTCGAGACCGTGCGTCCTGCCGGGGCCTATCAAGAGGTTGGGTTCCGCTATGGCGGTGAGGCGCGCAGCGTCACGCTGCCGCTACCCGGCCTGTTCCAGGTTGCCAACGCGATGGTCGCTGCGGGCCTCGTTCTGCAAACGGGCGGTGAGCCCGGCCATGTCTTCTCCGCGCTCGAAGGGCTTAAGGGCGCAAAGGGGCGCCTCGAGCATGTGGGCGACAGCAAGCGCGGCGGCCGTATCTTTGTTGACTATGCCCACAAACCCGGCGCTGTCGAAGAGGCCTTGAAGGCACTCCGGCCCTTTGCGGTTGGCAGGGTCGTTATCGTGGTGGGCGCGGGCGGCGACCGCGATCGCGGCAAACGGCCGTTGATGGGCAAAGCGGCCGCGACCTTCGCCGATGCGGTGATCGTGACCGACGACAACCCCAGAACCGAAGATCCCGCGACGATCCGCAAAGCGGTGCTTGATGGCGCGCCAGACGCGCTCGAAATCGGTGATCGGGCCGACGCCATCCAGGCGGGCATGGCCATGCTCGATGCGGGCGACGTGTTGTTGATTGCCGGCAAAGGGCATGAGACCGGCCAGGAGATCCACGGTGTTAAGCACCCGTTCTCCGACCATGACTTCGTCCGCGCGCTCCTATCCGAGGGCGCTTGATGCCGCAGCCGCTTTGGACCGTCGAGGAGGTGCTCGCCGCCACGCGCGGTGGGTTAGTGGGAGACCCGCAGGCCGCAAGCGGCGTCTCAATCGACAGCCGGACCGTCGTCCGCGGCGACCTGTTCATTGCCATCAAGGGTGACACGTTCGATGGCCACCGGTTTGTCTCGGCCGCGCTTGAAAACGGCGCCTCGATGT
>JAHCMG010000070.1 GCA_019192585.1 Devosiaceae bacterium MH13 | reverse complement strand
ATTTCGTATTCCTCCCAGTTGGCAGGCCGGTTGGCGCTGCACTTAGTTGGTCAAGAGCCGCTCAAGCTCTCGTAGGTGTGATCCAACGCGGCTTCGTGTGTCGTCCGCTTCGTTGGGTTGCCATGGGCGGAAGCCTTGGCCGGACTTCATGCCCAGCCGCCCATCCGCGACGAGTTGTTTGAGGTAGGGGGAAGGTGCGTTTGAGGATTCAAGATCGAACAGAACGTTCTCGTGAATGTCCAAGGTCAGGTCCGTGCCGACCAGATCTGCATTCTCGAGGGGGCCAAGGACTGCGAGACGCCGACCGAAGCTTGATTTGACGACGGTATCGACGGTTTCCGCGTCGCAAATGCCGTTCTCTACTAGGCTGATCGCCTCGCGCCATAGAGCGTGCTGCAGACGATTGCCGATAAAGCCCGGCACGTCCTTTTCGACCATCGCCGGCGTCTTGCCGACCTGCGCCAGCAAGGCCATCACGTCGTCCGCCACACCCGCGCCGGTCCACTCAGTTTTGACCACCTCGACCAGCGGGATCATGTGCGGCGGGTTCCACCAATGCGTCCCCAGCGCGCGATGACGGGTCCCCAGCGGCTCCATGATCTTTGTGATCTGGATGACCGATGTGTTCGAGGCGAGGATCGCCGCAGGCGGCGCATGCGCCTCGACCTCGGCAAAGATTTGCTGCTTAAGCTGCAGTTTCTCAGGCGCCGCCTCAAAGACGATGTCGGCATCCGACACAGCCTCTTGAAGCGACGGCGTGCGCGATATTCTTTGCAGCGTCGCCGAAGTCTCCGCCTCCGAAGCACCCAGCACCTGCAGGCTCTGAGTCATGCGCATCGGGGCGCTTGCCAAAACGGGGTCATCGGGATCGGTGATGCGCACGGGGTGCCCGGCGCGCGCGAAGGTGAGCGCGATCCCGTGCCCCATAAGGCCGGCACCGATAACCGCGATGGTGCGCGTTTCAGCCACTCCTCAGCCCGCCGTATACCCACCGTCGGCATACAGGATATGCCCGGTGTAAAAATCGGAGGCGCCGGAGGCGAGGAACAGAAGCGGCCCGGCGAGGTCTTCGGGCTCCCCAAGACGCCCCTTTGGCACGCGCGCCAGGAAGCCGGCGCGCACGGCCTGCGCCTCTTCATTGTCCTCAAACATCCAGGCGGTCAGCGGCGAGCGGAAAACCGTCGGCGCAATCGCGTTCACCGTGATCCCGGTGGGGCCCAGTTCGCAGCCTAGCGCCTTGGTCAGGCCATCGGTCGCCGACTTGGACGCGCAATAGGCCGTGTAGCCCGCCGGGTGACCCAAAAGGCCCCGCGCCGATGAAACCAGCACGATTTTCCCGCCCCGGTCTTGCGCCTTCATCTGCCCGGCGGCCGCCCGCGCGATGAGCCATGTCTGCGTCTCGTTGGCGTCCATGACCGCGTTGAACGTTTCGGGCTCCATATCGTTGATGAGCGCGACTTTGTTCATGCCTGACGCGACAACCAGAATATCCAGCTGCCCGAACCGCTCGACCGCTTGATCGACCAACCCCTGGCAGGTCTGTTCATCGGCCGGACGCGCGTTGATCGCGAGCACATCGGCGCCAAGCGCCATGCATTCATCGGTGATCGTCCGGAGCGCCTCCGCGTTGCCCGCGACCAGCACCAGCTTGCAGCCAGCATCCGCGAGGACGCGCGCGGCGACCATGCCAAAGGCGCCCGACGCGCCAGTGATCAGCGCGACCTTTCCTGAAACAGCAAACAGGTTCTGCGTATCCATTGGTCACACCTGATCTGGGTAAGGGATGACGACCAGCATCGTGCACACCGTGTTGAGACGGTTCTCGATCTGGCGAACCTCATTGGGCGGAATGGTACAGCTGTCATATTTGCCGAGCGTCTGCTCCTCGCCGCCGACAGTGATCGTCATCTCCCCTTCGAGGACGATGTAGACCTTCTCAAACGGCGTTGAATCCGGGCCTGCGCCGCCCCCAGGGAGGAACTGGCTCAGCCCAACCCACTGGTTGGTCGGACCACCTTCTTCAAAACCCTGGAGCCGAAGACCAACCACCCCAAAATGGTTGGGAGCTTCATAAGGCTGGGCATCTGCAAAACGCTTGATATGCATGTGCGAACCTCGTGAGGTTTCCCGGCCCAAGCGCGCGAGGGCGCCATGGGCCACGCGGGAGTGCGTTAGAAGCTCTCGCCCGCTTCGATCCTGTAGGCTTGCGTCTTGTCGATCATCGCCACGAGGCGAATGATGCAACCGTCTCCGCGATCCCAATTCCATGGGAAGAACGCGAAGGTGCAGCGCTTGCCGGTCACCGCATCAAGATCACCACCGACATTCTCGATGCCAAGAATGCCGTTCTTAAACAGGATGTTGTGGACCGGTTCCCACTCGGGGAAATCATCCTTCCAGTCGCGCCCGCCGGACCACTCTTTGTATTCCTCGGCAAGGTGCGGCAGGAGCGGCCCATTGCGCTGCGGGCCGATGGCCGTTGCAAGCGGGTGGTCATTGGCTTGGGTGTCGTGGCCGACGACCTTGACGCCTTTTTCAACCATCCACTCGCCGGCAGAGGGCACGAAGCCCGGGCAGTAGGGGAAATAGTCCCCATCCTCATACTGTTTGTGCCAGCCGGTGTTTATGATCAGCACATCGTTCTTACGGATCGCGTGGCCACAGGCTTTTTCGAGGTCATCGCCGGTGATCGGCTCCCACTTTTCCTTCGGCAGCGACACCACGATGCCTGACCCGAAAAAGTGCGGCAGCGGGACCTCATCGATAAACGGCGTGCCCTGCACGACATGTGCTGGCGCATCAATGTGCGTCGTTGCGTGCATGGTTGTGGTGATGCGCTGCGACAGCACACCGGACTTCGCCATGTAGTGGATGCGTTCGATCTGCACATCCTTGAAGTACGGCCAGTTGGGGTGCTGATACCCAAACCGGTGGCTCAAATTGTAGAACTCCAGGCCCATCGCATTGTCGGTGTTTGCCTGGAAGTCGATGCCGCGAACCGTGATCATCGTTTCCACCCCGTTGTTCGTTTCCTCGGTCGGGGATGTTTCTCCCCGTTACCAACAAGGGAGCATTGAACCGCATTGCAGTCAATATCTTTCTTTTCTTGCCCTATTGCACCGCATTGCAATACATGTGAGGGTCGGGAAACAGCCAACCAATCAGCATGGAACAGCGGTGAACGACACAGCCATCTCTAAGGACCGATCCGGGATCCAGGTCATCGCGCGGGCGGTTGAACTGCTCCGGGCACTGCGCCAGAGCGAGCGCGCACTGAGCCTCGGCGACCTCGCCCAACAGACGAACCTGCCGCGCTCCACTGTTCAGCGCATCACCGGCGCGCTGCTCGAAGAAGGTCTCGTCTCCCAAGATCCCAGCAAGCGCGGCCTGCGGCTGGGCCCCGAGCTTGCCCGGCTGGGCGAAGCCGCGCGCATCGACATTGTCAGGCTCTGCCGGCCCATCTTGGAGAGCATCACCGAACAGACGGGCGAAACAACCGACCTGGCCATCTACCGCGACGGCTCCATGGTGTTTGTCGACCAGGTGGCCGGTCGCCATCGGCTGCGCACCGTCTCGGCCATCGGCGACCAGTTCCCTTTGACCAGCACGGCCAACGGACGGGCGGTCCTGGCACGGATGGCCGACGCAGACGCCCTGCAACTGGCGAAGGCGGAATTCGCGGCCGACCGGCGTCCGTTCGAGCCCGAAGCCTTCGCCAAGCTCTTGCAGGACATCCGAGACACCCATTTGGCCTATGACCGCGAAGAGCACACCGCCGGCATCTGCGCGGTCGGCTTCGCCTTCGAGGACGCTTTGGGCATGACCTACGCCATCTCCGTCCCCGCCCCTGCGGCCCGGTTCTCGAGCGCGCTTGCCGATATCGAAGAAACGCTTCACAAGGCCCGCCAGCAGTTGCTGACACAGACCGCAGCAACTGGCCTCAAATAAGCCTTTGGAGGACCTGAAGTGACGGCGCACAAACCCCAGCACGCGCGAGCATCTGCGTGCTGAACAATCCCGCAGTGTTGCTGGTCCTGTCGGGCTTTTTGATCGGCGCCAACTTCCCCTTAGGCAAGCTTGCCAGCAATGCCGGCATCTCGCCTATCTTGTGGCCCCTGCTGATATCGGCGGGCGCCGTGGTGGGCATGGCCGCGCTTCTGGCCGGCAGCGGAAAACTGCAAAGGCCAAACCGCGCTGTGCTGCGCTTTTCGCTGCTTTCGGGCCTGATCTCGTTTTTCGCGGCAAACATACTGGTCTTCGCACTCATTCCCATCGTCGGCTCGGGCTATGTGGGCATTATGTTCGCCATGTCGCCGGTTGTGACGCTGGGCCTCGCCATCTTGTTCCGGCTCAAAGCGCCGAGCCGCATCGGCGTCATCGGTGTGTTCATCGGCTTTATCGGCGCGTGCCTTGTTGCCTATTCACGGCAGGGCGGCGTTGAAGCGGTCGCCTTGGCATGGATCGCGGTGGCGTTCCTCATTCCGACCACCTTGGCCGTCGGCAACATCTACCGGACCATCGGCTGGCCCGCCGGCGCGTCGCCGGACGATTTGGCGCTTTGGACCAACGTCTTTGCGTCCATCGCCTATATCCTCGTTCTGCTGTTCTATTCCGGAGGCCTGCAACTCGGCCAACTGGCCGATGCACCGGTCGCTGCGTTCCTGCAGTTCGCCGCCGGTGCTTTGACCTTCCCGCTCTATTTCCGGCTGCAAAAGTTCGGCGGCCCGGTGCTCCTCAGCCAGCTCGGCTACATTGCAGCGGCTGTGGGCATGGCCGCCGCCACGCTCTTCCTGGGCGAGCGCTACCCTGCCCTCACCTGGGTGGGTGCTTTGATCATTCTCGTCGGCATCGGGCTGAGCATCCGCGCCCAAGCGCTAGAGGCGGTGGAAGAGGCTGCTCAGCGGTGAGGACGGTGGTGGACTTTAACCACCCGCCGCTCGTTTCACCAGTTGTTCGCGTCCCTGCCTGCTCTTGCCGGCAAAGCGGACATTGAGTTCGTTGGGATTCTCGAACCGAGCAACAAGCTATTCCACAAGATCGATCAGAGGGTGATCTGATGCAACCTTCGTGGGTAGCGGACGCCTTTTTGTAGTCTGAGGACAGAGTCTGTGAGAAAGCTGGACAGCTATTCTATTAGAAATTCTGCAAACCTACGGAGGTCGTTCGACGTGTACTATCGGGACCATGAGCGCATACGACGCATGGATGCGCTCCACCGGCAGTTCGTCCAAGCTGGGGATCTCGCGTTCGATCTCGGTGCGCATGTTGGTGACCGAACGGGCAGCTTCTTACGCTTAGGCGCGCGGGTCGTGGCGATTGAACCTCAAGCCCTCCCCTTTCGCGCGCTGCGTCTGATCTACAGCAGCAGTCCCGAGGTCACTTTGCTTCAGGCAGCTGTCGACGCGCACGAGGGCACGGTGCCCCTGCACATTAACCGCACGAACCCGACCGTCTCCACCGTGTCCAAAGCCTTTGTGGCGGCGGCCGCACACGCTCGTGCTTGGCAGGGCCAGCAATGGGACGCGCTCGTTCAGGTGCGGGCCACAACTCTCGACCGACTGATCGCTCAGCATGGTATGCCAGCGTTCACAAAGATAGACGTTGAAGGCCACGAACACGCCGTGCTTTGCGGGCTGAGCACAGCACTTCCAGCGCTGTCGTTTGAGTTCACTACGATCCAGCGCGGCGTCGCCTACGACTGCTTGGAGAGGCTTACCGCTCTCGGCAACTACCGCTTCAACGTAAGCCTGGGTGAGGCCCACAGCATGCTGGACACGGAGTGGCTTTCTGCATCCAGTATGGCTGATACAATCCGTGCCCTGCCCGAAGATGCGAACTCAGGCGATGTGTTTGCGAGGCTTCAACCCTAGCCCTTCACTGCTCCGGAAATGAGCGCCGAGACGATCATCCGCTGGAGCAAAACGAAAACCGTGACCGCGGGGATAAGGGCGATCAGGCAGGCCGCCGCGAGCACCTGGGTCGTCGACGCGCTCGTCGAGCCTGCAAAGTTGAAGATCGCGACTGAGATGGGCCAGTCACTGTCGCGCTCCAGTAGGATGAACGGAACCAAAAACTGGGACCAGTTCATCACCACAGCAAGGATGAAGGCAGACGCGATCCCCGGACGCGCAAGGGGGAGCGTAAGCTTTATCAGCACTGTCCACCGCGTTGCGCCGTCTACATGGGCCGCCTCTTCGATCTCGACAGGGATGGCATCAAACGCGACCTTGAGAAGCCACACGGCGAGAGGCATGCCCAGGGCACCGTAGATGGCGATGACCGTGAGCTGTGTGTTTAAAAGGTCGAGCGCGCTCAGCCACTGGTACAGCGGCACCAGAAGCACCAGAGGCGATATCATCTGCACAGCCAAAATGGCGACCAGCAAAGCGCTCATTCCGCGCCACCTAAGCCGCGAGAACGAGTAGGCGGCCGGGATGGCAAGCGTCACCGCGAGCCCGCCACCTAAAACGGACAGCTTCAGTCCGTTCCATAGGTAGGTGAGGAACGCAGGGTCGGAGAGTATGCCTTGGAAGTTTGCAAGGGTCGGAGCTTCAGGAATGAAGCGTGATGCCCCCAGGAAAACCTCGGCCGGCGTGCGGATCGATAGGCTGAACAGCCACATGAACGGCGCTACGAAAAAGAGCCCCAAAAGCGTCAGGAGCGCGTAGGTGGCAGCATCCCCGAGGCGCGCTTGTTTGCTGGCAATCATGTGGAATCCCGCCGCAACCAACCAAAAACCAGAGTTGCAAAGCCCAACCCCAGCGCGAAAAGCACGAGCGCGAGCACGCTGCCGCCTGACAAATCGAGGTTGTAGAAAACGGTGTTGAAGGTGAAGAGTGCCAGGACCTCTGTCGCTCTTCCCGGCCCGCCGCCGGTCAGCGCGAGGATGGAGTCAAAAGTGTTCAGCGTCTGCACAGCCACAAGGATGCTGTTCGCCGCGATTGCCAGACGAAGCTGAGGCACGGTTATCGCCCAAAACTTGTCCCAACCGTTCGCACCGTCGACCGACGCAACCTCATACAACGCCTCGTCAACGCCCTTCCGGGCCGCATAGAACACAATCATCGAAAAGGCTGTGCCCTGCCAGACATTTGCGATGACGGCTGACAGCATGGCCATCGTTGGGTCGGAAAGCCAGGCAATAGGACCTAGGCCCACAGAACCAAGCAGACTGTTCAGCGTGCCGTAAGGCGCCTCGTCAAACAGCATTTGCCAGATGAGCCCGTTCGCAATGCCGGGCACAACCCAAGCCGCCAAAACAAGCGTGCGGAAGGATGCCATACCGGGCAAGTGCCTTCGCTCACCGCGCACCAGAAGAAGGGCGATCGTCAGTCCCACACACTGCAGTGCGATGACGCTCAGCCCAGTAAAGACCAGCGTTGTGATGAGAACGTCCGGCAGGACGGAACTGGTTAGAACGTCGACGAAGCTATTGAGCGAGTAGCTCGATGGCGGCCGAAACAGCGTCGCATCGCTGAACGCCAGCCGAACGACATCCAGAACAGGAACCGCGTAGAACGCGGCGAGCACCAGCAGGGCCGGTGCAAGCCATGGCAGCGGATCACGGCTTCCAAAGCGCTTGGTCTTCTTTTGAAACCCTGTCACAGACGCTCGAACGCACCCTGCACGGCTTCTGCGGCAGCGTCTAAGGCGGCTTCTGGGGTGGAAGAGCCAGAGAGCACATCGCCAAGCAAGATCTGAATCTGGTTGGAGATTTCAGGGTAGATCGCGGCGCCTGGCCTTGAAACACCGTTTTGCAGTGCCTCGGCAAACAGCTCGAACTCCGGCCCTTCATAGGCATCATATTGCTCGTACAGAGCGGCTGATGTGGGCAGCAGGCCTTGCAAGGCGTTGCCCGGCCCGGCGTAGATCTCCTTGGCAATCTCGCCGCAGATAGCAGCCTTTTCGGGGTCATCGGACAGGGATGCTATGGTCCAACCGCCGGTTCCGGTTGCGCGTTGATCCGCCGTTGGTCCGGGTAGCTCAGAGACCGCCCAGTTTGCGAAATCTTCCTCGGGCAGCGTGTTGCGCAGCTGGCCGTACTGCCAGTTTCCACCGATGAACATAGCGGCCGTACCGGCAGCGGCTGCCGCATTGAACGCATCGTAGTTCACGATCGACGAGACGCGTTGGGGCGCCGCGCCGCTTTCAACGAGGTCCTGCACATAAGCGACGGCGGCGAGAAACTTCTCCCTGTTCTCACCTTCGGCGAACACAGGTACACCTTCGTCTTCGACCAGGCGTCCCCCTTGCGCCCAGAAGTTAGCGAGCCAATCAAACGCCGTGCCCTCCCAGCGTCCGCCATTGAAAAGGATGCCTTCCTTGCCCGCGTCTGCAGCTGTGAGGGCCGCGGCCTTAAGCTCCTCCCAGGTTTCCGGAGCGTCGGGGACGACAGAGGTATCGCGATATAAAACCCGGAGATCGGTGAACCACCACCATGCAAGGACGTCGCCGTCCTCATTGGTGACGGCGTCGCGAACATAGGGAAACAGATCTGCGACTTCTTCGTCCGAGAACACAGCGTTCATGGGCTGTAGAACGCCGTTCTCTTTGAACAGCGCTAGCTGCGATGAGTCGATCATCGCGCAATCGGGCCCGCGCCCCGCTAAGGTTTGCTGCAGGATACGCGCTTGTTCTTGCCCGATGCTGGCCGTTTGCAATTGGGTTTCAATCTTCCAATCCGGTCGAGCGAGGATGAAGTCCGTGAACAGCGCCTCGAAGCCCTCGCGCGTGGCGTCATCTGAGGAGTAAAGGTCGAAGGCGGTGAGCCGGAATGTCAGCGTGTTCGGTGCGTCAGGAAGGCCCACAAGTGTCCGCGTCACCAGATCCTGAGCGCTGGCGGGCATGGATAAAGCCGCCGCTGAAACGGTGATAGCAAGGGTGGCTGCAAGAGTAAGTCTGCTCATTCGGGACTCCGCTGGGGCACAGGATCGTGGTGATGTGCGCGGCCCATGCCTCGCACGATCTCTTATGAAAACCTAAAGGGTCGGCTGGTAGGTTGGAACCTCACCAAACGACACACCTTTCAATCCCCTCTGTGCTCCGTGCTCCATCTTGCTTGCCTCAGCTGGAACGTCCATCGAGCGAGAGGCAATGACGGCATCGTCGACCCTAAGCGCACGGTCGATACGCTGCTCACCGAGGTGTGGCGATCAAAGGTCCAGATCCTGTGCTTACAGGAAGCAGACGGCGAGAAGCCGCCTTACAGTGGCATCTTAGATCGGGGCAGGATTGAAGCGGGAACGGGTCTCGTTTCCGTTCATCAGCAGTCTAACCTTCGATCACATGACGATGCTCTGGGCTTCTTGGGCATGGTGGTCTTCGTTCACCCACACGTTGAAGTTCAAGATGTTCGGCTTGTTGATATGGCGGGCTTGTATCCGCGCGGCGCGGTGATCGTGGACGCAGGAAGCGATGGCTTTTCTTTCCGGCTGGTTGCCACACACCTATCGTTGTCACAGCCGCTACGCGTCATGCAGATGAGAACCATCGCGCAGCATCTCGCGCGGTTTGACGCACGACCTACCGTGCTTTGCGGCGACCTCAACGAGTGGCGCCCTTGGGGCGGGCTCGCTTTCTCAAAGGCGATCCTGGGGGCGACGTTCGCAGGAAGCAGATGTGCGACGTTTCCCGTTTCGCGGCCAATGTTAGCGCTCGACCGCTTTCTGGTGAGCGCGCCGGGTGTGATCCATCATGCCGAGGCCGTGGACAGTCCCGCCATTCGCATGACGTCCGACCATCGACCGCTGTACGCAGAGATCACGCTGAAGACCGAAGCTTAGGCGCCGCCATCGCGTTTGCGGGTCCAGCGATGCAACCAGACAGGGCTCTTAGCCATCCCAGCCTGATCGCGCAGCACGAGCCGCAGTTCGATCGTGTCGGCTGCGTTTGGCTTGAGAAGGAACGTTGCCCGGCTGCCGCGTCCCTCCGGCAGCGCAAACAAGCTCTTGCCAAATACGCTCGCAGGGTCTGCAGCATCCGCGCTCAAGTCCATCAAGAGACCGTCCGGCTCCACATCAAAGTCGACAACAAACCGACGCACACCTGGCTGATCGTGCTCTTCGCCGCTGCGACTTTGTAGGACACGAGCGAGGCCTTCCACTTCGGGCTCCTGCAAGGTCCAGCGCAGGGTGTAATCGAAGCGGTACGTGTTCCCCGCTTGCAGCGGGTCTTCAGGGCGCCAGAAGGCCACGATATTATCGAGGAACTCATCTGCGGTCGGGATCTCGACCAAAACGACTGCTCCCCGCCCCCAATTACCTTTTGGCGTCACAATGGCGGAGGGTCGGTGGTGGTAGCGCGCCTCCGTATCCTCGAAGTCATCGTAGCGCCGCGCGGTTTGGAAGAGCCCGAAGCTTCGCGGACTTTCATCGAAAAACGCTGAACTCTCAACCCGCGCTGGGTTTGCGATCGGGCGCCAAAGCGTCTCTCTAGCGCCGTTTTCGATGACGAGAACGTCGGTGTCATGTACGCGTGGGCGAAAGTCATCCGACACCGCCGCATGCATGGGTCCCTTCAGGTACATGGAAGTGAGCGGGGCGATGCCGATTGTTGTCAGCTCTTTACGAGGGAAAACCGTGACTGTGACATCCATCAGCGTGTCGTCCCCGGGGGCGAGCGTCGTCTCGAAGTGTGCCGTGAGTGAGGGACTGTCGATCACCGCCTCTAGCCGGATGCGTGATCCGTCGCCTTCGTGGAGCCGGAAACGCGTAAACCTCGGGAACTCTTCTGGCTCGGGACCGCCAGTCCCTAAGGCGAGAGCCCTCGCGGACAGCCCGTAGGCCATCGCGCGACCGATCGCGCGGAAGTAGCTGCCGCCTTGGAAGACGGCGATTTCATCGAGCTGATCCGCGGCGTTGATTGGGTGGCGCAGTCTAAGTCCCGTAAAGCCCGCACCGGGCGCTTCGTCGGGCACTGCATCGAAATAGCGCGGCTCAAAGTCGAAGAGCTGAGGAGAGAACCGAACCGTCTCGACCCTGCCAGCGACCACACGCTCGATCATCACACGGTCGGGGAAGTAGAGGCCAGGCGGCATCAAATCGACGGCAAAGCCGTCGCCCTGAGGTAAGAATGCAGCATCACCCGCGCGCGGTCGGATACCTCGAAACGCGTCATAGGTGAGGTTTGCGAAAGGCGCCGGAAGTGTCCTGTCGGGGGGCCGATACGGTTCCGCAGCAAGGCTTCGGGCGGCCTCGAGTAAAGACGTTTCGGTCGAGGCCTGCACTGTGGCCATCATGGGTTTGGCGTTCGCGGACCCCAACAGACCTCCGGCAAACGCAGCCAACACAGAGCGCCGATTCATCACGCCGGTGCGTCAAGCTTACGGATGATCAGGGGCGCCAGCAGAAGCGGCCCCACAACTGGTAGCAGCCATGCTTCCGCACCAGTTTGACCGATTAAAGCCACGGCGCCCAGGCCAATCGCGACGATGACTTCGGGCACGCCTTGGGGCAGAGCTGGGGCAGCAGGCGACGGCCTTTTCCAACCGCAATCATTGCCAAGCAGCACCGAAAGCACCGCTCCGGTTTGACGGATCATCATGATGGGCGCGACGCACGCTGAAACTGCCAGTTCATTGGCGAAAGCATGCAGAACGATACGTCTCCGCCTCCACGTTCGCGCCTTGCTCCAATGATGGAGGAGAGCGCACACTTTGGGTAAGAGCAGCAGTAGGAGGACCGGAAGAAGCGGCCACGCGTTGGAAAGCGTGACCGCGCCCGAGGTCAGAAGCAGCAAAAGCGCCAGCCAAATTGGCGCCGCCAGATAGCTCAAAACACCGAGGGCAAGGTGCGCGCGAGAGAGCGGGTGTAGGCCGGGCTCTGCAAGCAACCGAATGTGCTGCAGGTTGCCCTGACACCATCGCCTGTCGCGCTTGCTAAACTCCTGGAAGGTTTGCGGCGCATCTTCGGCGGAACCTTCGAGGCGCGGATCAAGTTCAACCTCCCATCCAGCGCGGCGGATCCAAGCCGCTTCGATGAAGTCGTGGCTGAGGACGGAACCTCCCATCGGCGCCCTCCCCGACAACACTGGCAGGTCTATCGCATCACGAAATGCTGCCACACGGATAAGCGCGTTATGGCCCCAATAGTTGCCAGTACTCCCCGTTGTTGCGGCGAAGCCTCTGAGAAAAACCGGTGAAAGCAACCGCGAGGAAAGCCGCTGGTATTGGCCGAAAGCGGTGCGGTTGGGGACGAGGGCGATACCAGCCTGAAGGAGCCCCAGGTTTGGCCGACGCTCCATCATCCAAATAATGGTTCGGATTCGTTTCGCGCTCATACGGCTATCCGCGTCTAACACCAGCATATGATCAAAGCGGTGCCCGACAGTTCTCACCCAGTCTGCAATGTTACCGGGCTTCCGCCCAGTATTGGCGCGCCGCCGCCTGTAGCTGACAGTGCCATCACGCAGAACCTCTGCCAGCGCCGCTTCCTCACGCGCGATAGCGTCTGGGTTTGACGTGTCAGACAACAAGAAAAGACGCGTCGCGTTTCCTAGTCCTTTTATCTCAAGGTCGGCCGCCAGGCCTTGCAGATGCGAGGCCAAGGGTCTGGGGTCTTCACCACACATGGTGAAAAGCAATGCCGTTTGGTTTTTAGGCTTCCACAGACCGGACGCGGCTGGCGCTGCATGTTTGGGCAACAACGCGCCTACGATAGCAGTCGCGGCACCCCCGCTAATCCAGACCGCACTCACGGCAAACAGTGCCATTGACGCAAGCGCTATCGGTGTCACCTGGGGAAGCGCTAAGGCAAAGACCGTCAGACATGCACCAGTGCCAATGGCCATCAGAACGATTTGTAGGGCGCGGATCCGGCGCGCGGATTGATACTGCTTGCGCTTGCCTAGAAGTGGCCTTGGTGCCTGTTGTGTGGAAAGGATCTGATCAGCTGGCACGGTGGAGGTCGGGGCGCTTTTTTGGGGGGTGGAGTGATAAAAGGATACGAGGTCGATCGCTGAGCGGTTCGACGCGTGTGGCCTTTACTTTGATTGAGCATGCTGCGCCGCAGACATTGGCCACATGCGCTGGAAGACGCCATCGCGTTTGATAACGGCATGAAACAGTGCAGCGCCGATATGGACCAGCACCAGTAGAACCAGCAGGCGCCCGCCGTAGAAGTGAACGGCCTTTGCTACACTGGCGAGCTCGTCGGACCGCGGCACGAGCGATGGGACGCCCATCGCATCGAGGCCTTCGATCGGAAATCCGCCCGCTTTCACGCGGACATAGCCCGCAATCGGCATGACGATAAGGAGCGCATAAAGCGCCACATGAGTGAGCGAGGCGATACGAGCCTGCCACCTAGGTAATGTTTCGGGTTCTGGCGGCGGCGGCTGCGTAAATCGGATGCCCAAACGTATCGCGATCAGAAGGATCATCAGCACCCCGACGTTCTTGTGAAAGATGAAGAGGCTGTTTTGTACGTCGCGGCTTATGCCGTCTTGGGTCATGATGATGCCGGCTGCGGTCATCATCAGGACCAGCACCGCCATTGACCAGTGGAGCACGCGCGCTGGGAGCCCATAACAAGGCACCTGTCGTATATCGGAGGTACTCCCTGAGATTGCCATGATCGCAAGCCTCTCTACCTATGTGACGGTCGTGCGACATGCGATGGCCATTGGGTCATCGTCGTGCCGATTGCGACCTGCTGATGCCGCGTTCCGTTCCACTACGTGCCTGTTTTATGCCGTCGCCATCCCAAGAACACACTCGCTCAACACGGAGCATGGATGGATCTGCAGCTAGCGTGCCAACGCCCAAAGTCGATGCTCACGCTCAGTTTCTTCTCGCTAGCGTTGTTGGCTTAGTTGCAGTCTTTGCCCTCCAAGCAGCTGTGATGCGCTCTGTGCCGACGGCTGGCCTCGCTGTTGGCGTTGCGGGCTATGTTTCGGCCTGCGGCGTCGCTTTCCTTGCCTTCAAGCGCACCTACAGCTTTCCGTCTCTCGGATTTGGCAATGCTGTGACGCTTGTTCGTCTGGTATGCGTTTGCGTCCTGGCGACGGCTTTGATGGACGGTTCAGACCGGCAGTGGATGTTGGTTGGCCTCGCTATGGTAGCGTTTGCATCTGACGGGGTCGATGGCTGGCTCGCTCGGAGGCAAGGATACGCGTCAGCGTTCGGCGCACGCTTTGATGTGGAAGTCGATTCCGCTTTTGCCTTGGTTCTTGCCTTGCTCGGTTTCGTCGTCGCCGATGCGCCGCTCTACGTTTTGGTGCTGGGGCTGCCACGCTATCTGTTTTGGGCAGCGGTCTTCGCCTTTCCCTGGCTGAAGGCCGATCTGCCGGAGCGCTTTAGTCGCAAGGTGGTTTGTGTCATTCAGATCGCAGCGCTCATCGGCGTTCTGATCCCTGGGCTTAGCAACCCCTTCCAATCAAGTCTGATCGCGCTGGCGGCGCTGGCGCTGGCTTGGTCGTTTGCGGTTGATGTCTTGTGGCTTAGAAGGAACCACCCGTGAGTGCCCAAGCGCAGCTGCGCGTCGCAGCGCTTGGAGCAGCCACGCTCTTCTTGTTCCTCCTCCTCATTCAACCCAACCACCCGCACGCTGTGGGATGGGGTGCGCTGCTTGTCTTTCCACTTGAGCTGCCAATCATTCTTTTGGCGCTTATCGCGCTGCCTGCAGACGGCCGAGCATCCCGCGCGCTGCGGCTGGCCCTGGTCATCACGCTTAGCCTGATCGCGCTCCTCAAGACCGCTGACTTTGTCAGCTTCAATGCACTGTCTCGCGGCTTCAACCCGGTCGCCGACTTCGCGCTGATCGACGCGTTTATCCGCTTGCTATCGGGGACGTTTGGTGTGCTGGGAACCAGCGCGCTGGTTGTTTTAGCTGCCTGCGCCCTGGTGGGCCTTGCTTGCGCTATCTGGTGGGCAACTGGCGTATGGGCACAGGTCTCTGTGCCCAGAAAGCCCGCACTTGCCGCTTCGGGCGTGGCCACGGTCTTCGCGCTACTGATGGTCGCTCAGATCAACCAGGCGATGGGTCGATGGGTACCACCACTCGATCCACCAGGAACGGCGTTCACGGCGCGGGTCGCCGTTGAACGCTGGGAGATGGTGCGGACCACGCTTGGGCAGCTGCGCCGTTTCAATGCGCTCGCGGCACAAGACCCGTTTGCCGAAGAGCGGGACCTTTTGGGCGCTATAGATCGCGATGTGCTTATCGTTTTCGTGGAAAGTTACGGCAGAACAAGCCACGACACGGCGTACTTCGCGCAGATGCACCGCCCTACCCTGCAGCGGTACGAGACTGCCCTTGCTGACAACGGTCTCGCCATGCGCTCGGGCTTTCTGGAAGCGCCAACGCGCGGCGGGCAGAGCTGGCTGTCCCACGCGACACTTGCCAACGGGCTATGGGTCGACAACCAGATGAGCTACGGCGCGGCTTTGGCGAGCGGCCGAAGGACCCTTTTTCACTACGCTGCCACTGCCGGGTTTCACACAGCTGCGGTGATGCCTCAAATCACGCTTGATTGGCCAGAATCCGCGCAGATGGGTTTTGATACAATCCTCGCCTTCGATGATCTCGGCTATGCGGGCCCGGCCTTCAACTGGGTGACAATGCCCGATCAATTCACCCTATCGGCGCTCGATCGGTTGCTGCGCACAGATCGAGGGGACGCTCACGCGTTTATCCAGGTCGCGTTGGTGTCATCTCATGCGCCGTGGGTTCCGGTGCCTAAGATCCTTCCTTGGGATACGCTTGGAAACGGGGCTGTCTTCGCCTCTTTCCTTGAAGATGCGGAAACGCCGCGAGAGGTCTGGCGCGATCGGGACAGGGTGCGCATGCAGTACCGGCTGGCGGTGGACTACGCTTTGCAATCCGTTTTCGAGTACGCCTTGCTGCATGCTGACGATCCGCCGCTGTTGATCGTCGTCGGTGACCATCAGGCGGCCGAATTCGTCGCGCTTGATGACAGGCCGCATGTACCGGTTCACGTCGTCGGCCCAAGCGGTTTGGTTGACCGGCTCAAAGACGTTGCACCAGCTCCAGGTTTGCTGCCAACGGAGGATACCCCGGTGGTGCCGATGGATGCGGTCCGTGACGCTTTCCTTTCCGCGTTTTCGAACCCACTTCTCGTTGGTGGCGTGCCGTGAGCGAGAAAGCCACGGAAAGCGCGGGCGCTCGCCACCGCGTGGGTTTGATCAAGATTGCTCAACTGGCGGCGCTGGCCATTCTGGCCGTTCTCCTATGGCATGCGTTTGACGGTCACGAAGCTGCGCGTCTGCTGATTGTTGCCGACTTGCGATGGCTGCTCGCAGCCGGCGCCCTGCTTACGCTGCAAACGCTTCTGTCTGCCCTACGATGGAAGCTGACGGCCGAACGGTTGGGGCTCTCCTTCTCCTACGGCGTCGCTGTTCGCGAATATTACCTCGCCCAGTTCGTCAATCTTTCTTTGCCCGGCGGCGTCCTTGGCGATGCGAACCGTGCCTATCGCTCTCGGCAAACTGGGGGCTTTCTGCTTGCAGGACAGGCGGTGATTTTTGAGAGGCTCGCAGGGCAGATCGGTCTGCTCGCCGTCTTTTTAGTCGGCGTGTCTTGGTCCCTAGTTTCCGAGCAGGGTTTGAACTGGCCCGACTGGCTCGTTTCGTCCGTGTTTGGCGTGCTGGCCGCTTGCCTTCTGCTGCCACTTGTTTTGTTGGTGGCCGCACAATCCTTCCGGATGCACTATGGCCCACTTCGCAGGTTTGGGCAGCGCTTTGTAGCAGCCGTGCTCCACCGGGATGTGCTGGCCGCGCAGGTCGCGCTGAGCCTCCTCACGGCACTGTGCAATGTTACAGCGTTCGCGCTGTGCGCCGTGGCACTTGGGGCGAACCTTGCCATCGTGGATGCCCTCGTTCTGGTCCCGCTGATTTTGCTGGCGATGCTCGTCCCCTTGAGCATCAGCGGGTGGGGCGTACGCGAAGGCGCCGCAGCCCTCCTGTTTCCAGTGATAGGTTTCGCGGCAAGCGCCGGTTTAGCTGCGAGTGTCGCCTTCGGATTGGTTCTGACTGTTGCGATGCTGGCGGGGTTTGCGCTCAGCTGGCTCACGATCGTGTTCAGACGCTTGTCGCTATCGCCGAGCGCAGCCGATATCGTCGAAAGTTGGCGATCGAGGTGACGGAGGAACAAGCCTGCCAAGCTGGGTGGTACGGCTGCCTGGTCGCATATCAGTGGTTTACATAGCCTCTGGCTATACGAGAGGCGTGATGGCGCCAGCATGTTTATTTTGAAGTTGGGCGCCCGTTGGCGTCGGAGATGCGATGAAGATCGATGGGAAGGCAAGCAGCGTCGATTGAGCCTTGGCCGTGCCAGAGTTTTCCTACGGGAGAGCCTTGAGCTACCCCAACGCACTGGTCCGCGCTTGACGGTAAAGCGGACGTTCAGCCAATCACACTAATGTTCCGGTTTGTGCGCGTTGCTGACCTTAGCACTCAGCGCAGCGAAGGTCCGGTCACCACCCTCACCGATCGTGTTTCGCGGTGCCGCTAACGTCCGCTTTGGGGATCTTACGGAGACCGTTCGTCGGGCCAGTAAACAGCGTTCACAACCCGCTTGCTGCGCTGTCAGTCCGCCATCGCCCTGCAACGGTCGAGCCAATCGGAGTAGTGCTGCATCATCTCCCTGCGCTGAGGGAGGTACTCAGCTGCATTATAGGCGCGCCGGACTTGGTTCCGCTCCACATGAGCCAGCTGCGCCTCAATCCAGTCGCGGTTCCAACCTTGTTCATTGAGATTGGTTGAGGCCATGCTCCGAAAGCCATGCGGCGTATGAACGTGGCCGGGGTACCCCATGGCTTTCAGTGCTTGATTCATGGCCAAGTTGGAGATGGGACGCCCTTTCCTGAACGGCGACCCAAACATGTACCTTTGTCCGCCGGTCAGGGAGCGCAGCGAGGTAAGTACAGCTGTCGCTTGGCGCGAAAGTGGAACAATGTGTTTTCTTCCGGGTCCACCGCGAATGGATTTCGTCCGTGACAACTAAGGTATGGTCCGAGTCGCCGTTTCCCGATCGATCTCAGCCCGCTCTCCGAGGCGAAGCTCATTGGTCCGAAGAAACGTCATCGCGAGCATTTGCAACGCACAACGGACAGCGAAGGTGGTTGGATAGGCGTCGATATCCCGCATCAATTGCCCAACGCCTTTTTGGGTCTTTGATGGAGGCGAGTGGCGTGGACGCCGCTTTCACCAAGGCAGCGTCCAACCCATAGGTCGGGTCACTCTCAATGTGCCCTTATGCAAGCGCAAGCTTTATGACCTGACGGCTGAGCCCTAAGATCCGGCGGGACGCTATTAGGTTGCCTTTGCGCTCTTCCTCTCGGCAAATCGCAAGAAAATCTTGCCGCGTGATGGAGTTCACCGGCTTTTCAGCGAGTGCGGGAAGCGTCAGGTTCAAAACGTAGCGGTCACGCTTGAGCGTAAGAGGCGAACGACCCGCTTGTTCCTTCATAGCGAGGACTTGCTCTGCGAGGGCCGCCCACTTCACACTGGTGCGTTTTCCAGAAGGCAGCGAGGCCGCGCGTTCCTCCGCGACTGGCCTGCCGTTCCAGTCCAAACCGTTCTGCAAATGAACCTTTGCCATCTCGCGATGTGCTCTGGCTTGGGCCAAGCCGATAGCCGGAAATGAGCCGAACCACACACTCTTCTGCGAGCCGTCGAGGCGA
This sequence comes from Devosiaceae bacterium MH13, assembly GCA_019192585.1. Classification (GTDB taxonomy): domain Bacteria; phylum Pseudomonadota; class Alphaproteobacteria; order Rhizobiales; family MH13; genus MH13. The sequence continues at coordinate 1,904 of JAHCMG010000070.1, read as the reverse complement.
TATCGGAAGCGCCAAACCCTTTTTGGCGCTCGTCATGACTTCAAGCGACAGGCCACCACCATCTGAGACCTGATAGCGGTCCGAACCCGGCTTCAACTTGCGGACTTTGCTCTCAGACAAAGGCATAGCCACAGCTCCCAACCAAATATTCCACCGCCAGAGGCGCGCGTTTTGTCGAACAAACTGTGGAACTAATTTGCGAAGAAGCGCGGACTGATTATCACAACATGGCGCGCTATGTCCAAACTGCTTGGAAGCTGTCTTCGGTCGCTCTCGGTAATTGCGGTACAATCACTTGCCGCTCGTTCCGCCAATCGCGAGCGATTGGCTATGGTGGGCCCGGAGGGACTCGAACCCCCAACCAAGCGGTTATGAGCCGCCGGCTCTAACCAATTGAGCTACAGGCCCGCGCGGCAGCGCGCGTCCCGCCTGAATACTCCAAGCGGAGCGCAGGTCAACAACTTGCGCGCGGCGCCCTGCCCCGCCTTGCCTCACTGCAGCCCAAATGTCGGTGCCAAAGGCACGCCCCTTGCCTTGTTCGGAGATGTTCCATGTTGCTCTTGTCCTCCCGACGCGTTGTCGGCATCGCTTTATTGGCGTTCGCGTTGACCGTCAGTGCCGCTGCAAAAAGCGCCTTGGCGCAAGAAGGCGCCGCCACCCCCGAGCCGCTGCGGGAAGCGACCATCACCATCACCGGACGGGCCGAGGTGACCGCCGAGCCGGACATTGCCGTCATCAGTGCCGGCGCCATCACCGAAGCGCGCACGGCCCGCGCCGCGCTTGATGCCAACTCTAAGATCATGAACGACACGTTCGCGGCGCTCGAAGCGCTAGGCGTCGAGCGCCGAGATATGCAAACGCGCCAGCTCTCGGTAAACCCGCGCTACACCCATTTTGAGCCGGTCAATGGCGAACGCCGCCCGCCGCGCATCGACGGCTACACGGTCAGCAACTCGCTTGTGGTGCGCATCCGCGACCTTGCCACGGTCGGCGAGGCGCTTGACGCGCTCATCAGCGCCGGCGTCAACCAGATGGGTGGCCTTTCCTTTGCAGTCGACGAGCCCGAAGCCCTGCTGATGGAGGCCCGTCAGGCAGCGGTTGCAGACGCATTAGCGCAGGCCGAGCTTCTGGCCACCGGTGCCGGCGTGGAGCTCGGGCGCGTGATCTCGATCTCTCAGGGCGGTCAGCGGCAGGTGGCGTTTGAGCCGCAGATGGCTCGTATGGCGATGGCAGACGCAGCGGAAGCGGTGCCCATCGCGTCTGGCGAGCAGACCCTGTCCGCTCAGGTCACCATCGTCTGGGCCCTCGACAATGGTTCGAACTAACTGCGAACGGCGCACTCTTGGTTAAAGGACTGTTTCGCAAGACGTCGCTATTTTAATACAAAAAGCACCAAGCATTCGAACCGCTTTTTCATCGCTTTCTATCACACTGTGCCAGTGATCGAAGGTGAAAAAGGCACTGGGTTTGCTTATGGCACAGTCACTGTGGAGCAAATTGCGGCGGTTTAGCCGCAACACCAAGGGCACCGTCGTGGTGACCTTCGCGGTAGCCCTCATTCCTGTATCGGGCCTTGTTGGCGCCAGCATGGATTACTCGCGCGCGGCCAATGTGCGCAGCGAGTTGCAAAACGCGCTCGATGCCTCCGTACTCGCAGTGGCGCACCAACGCGACCTGACAGACGCGCAAGCGCGCGAGCAGTTGGTCTACCGGGTGGAAGCCTTGCTCGCTGGGGCCCAGGGCTCAAGCAACCTGATGATCTATGTCGATCAGTCGGTTGACGACACGCTGCTTGCCGCAACCGCAACGATCGATATGAAAACCTCGCTTTTGCAGGTGATGGGGATCAGCCACATTACCGTCGGCGCGGAAGCCTCTGTGAGCGCAGAGTAGCGCGCCCTGGA
>JAHCMG010000069.1 GCA_019192585.1 Devosiaceae bacterium MH13 | reverse complement strand
AGCGCTCGATCTCGCGCTTGGCTTGGTTCACCCACCCGCAACGCGCGCTTGATGCTTTTCTTTGCCAGGAAGCCTTGGTAAGAGCCGCCCATGATCGACCCTGGCCTGCTAAACCTCTTCGGACCCCGAATTACCGGCCCGGCTGCCCGCTGAGCAGACGTTTCTCCAGCGCGCAGGCCCGGGACCCATTCGCCAGTTTCCGCACACACCAGTGCGCCTTTCTTCAAAGCGTGACGATCCGATCATGACCGAACCGTTCGACTATTCGCAGACCCTGTTTCTGCCCAAGACTGACTTTCCCATGCGCGCCGGGCTGCCCAAAAAAGAGCCCGAGATCCTCAAAAGCTGGGACGAGCAGAACCTCTACAAGAAGCTCCGCGAGGATGCGGCGGGGCGGCCGCGCTACATCCTGCACGATGGCCCTCCGTATGCGAACGGGCATCTGCATATCGGCCACGCGCTCAACAAGACGCTCAAGGACATGGTCACCCGCTCAAAGCAGATGGCGGGCTACGATTCGAACTACGTCCCCGGCTGGGACTGCCACGGCCTGCCGATCGAGTGGAAGGTCGAAGAAGATTTGCGCGCCAAGGGCAAGTCGAAGGACGATCTCGACACGGTGGAGCTGCGCACGCTGTGCCGCGCCTTTGCCGATAAGTGGATCAAGGTCCAGGCCGAGGAGTTCCGCCGCCTTGGGGTCGAGGGCGATTTCGAAAAACCGTACCTGACGATGAGCTTCGATGCTGAGGCGACCATCGCCGAAGAGCTGATGAAGTTCGCCATGGACGGCCAGCTGTATCGCGGCTCGAAGCCCGTCATGTGGTCGGTCGTTGAGCGCACCGCCTTGGCGGAAGCCGAGATCGAATATCAGGACTATGAGAGCGACACGATCTGGGTGAAGTTCGCCGTTGCGGGCGGGGCCGGCGATTTGGCGAACGCCAACATCCTGATCTGGACAACCACGCCCTGGACCATCCCGGGCAACCGGGCGGTCTGCTACTCGCCGCGCATTGCCTATGGCCTTTACGAGGTCACGGCGGCTGAGAACGATTTCGGCCCGCAGGCTGGCGAGACATTCATCGTCGCCGATGCGCTGGTGGCAAGCGTCACGGCTCAGGCGAAGGTGGAAGCCAAGAAGCTGCGCACCGTTGAGGCAGACGAGCTTTCGGCGTTGAGCTTGCAGCATCCACTTCACGGCTCAGGCGGCGGCTACACCTTCCCCGTCCCCCTCCTTCCCGGTGACCATGTCACCGATGATGCGGGCACGGGCTTTGTCCATACCGCGCCCGGCCATGGCCGCGAAGACTTCGATGCCTGGATGGAATACGCCACGAGCTTGCGTCAGCGCGGGATCGACACCGCCATCCCCTTCACGGTCGATGATGCCGGCTACTACACCAGCGATGCGCCCGGTTTCGGCCCCGACGCCGAAAGTGGTGCCGCGCGGGTGATCGACGACAAGGGCAAGAAGGGCGACGCCAACAAACGCGTCATCGCCGCCTTGATCGAGCACGACAAGCTGTTCGCGCGCGGCCGGCTCAAGCACACCTATCCGCACTCTTGGCGCTCGAAAAAGCCGGTCATCTTCCGCAACACGCCGCAATGGTTTGTCTACATGGACGAGCCAATCGAAGGCGCCGAGGGCGACACGCTGCGCAAGCGCGCGCTCGATGCCATCGATGCAACGACCTTCTACCCGGCTCAAGGCCAGAACCGCCTGCGCGCCATGATCGAGAACCGGCCCGATTGGGTGCTCTCGCGCCAGCGGGCCTGGGGTGTGCCGATCACCGTGTTCACCCACAAGGAGACCGGTGAGATCCTGCGCGACCCGGACGTCAACGCCCGGATCGTTGAGGCGTTCCACGCCGAAGGGGCGGACGCCTGGTTTAAAGAAGGTGCAAAAGCGCGCTTCCTGGGCAACGGGTATGACGCTGATGTGTGGGAGCAGGTAACCGACATTCTCGATGTCTGGTTCGATTCGGGCTCAACACACGCCTATGTGCTCGAAAAGCGCGAGGATCTTTCGACCCATCGGCAAGTCGATGGTGGCCGCGACCGGGTCATGTACCTTGAAGGCTCCGATCAGCATCGCGGTTGGTTCCACTCATCGCTTCTCGAAAGCTGCGGCACCCGGGGCAGGGCGCCCTATGATGATGTGCTCACCCACGGTTTCACCATGGCCGAAGACGGCCGCAAAATGTCGAAGTCGCTGAACAATCAGGTCTTCCCGCAGGATGTGATCAGCCAATATGGCGCCGACATTCTGCGCGCCTGGGTGGCGAGCGTCGACTATTCGGACGATCAGCGCCTTGGCCCGGAAATCATCAAGACCGTGGTCGACAGCTACCGCAAGCTGCGTAACACCTTGCGTTGGGCGCTGGGTTCGGTGGCGCATTACGATCGCGATCGCGATTACATGCCGGGGTTCGAGATGCCGGAGCTGGAGCGCTACATGCTGCATCGGCTGACCACGGTGGATGCCACCGTGCGCGAAGCCTATGAGCGGTTCGATTTCCAACGCGTCTTCCAGACGGTTTTCACCTTCTCGACGGTCGACCTGTCAGCCTTCTATTTCGACATCCGCAAGGACGCACTTTACTGCGACGCGCCATCTGCCTTGCGTCGCCGCGCGTGCCTGACCGTCCTCGATGTGACCCTCGACGCGATCACCAAATGGCTCGCGCCGCTGCTGCCGTTCACGATGGAAGAGGTCTGGCGCGCCCGCCACGGCGAGGCGGCTGGCTCGGTCCACTTGCAGCAATATCACGACATTCCCGCCGATTGGCGCGACGAAGCGCTGGCCGCGCGCTGGAAAACCATCCGCCAGGTGCGCCGGGTGGTCACCGGCGCGCTTGAAATCGAGCGCCGCGAAAAGCGGATCGGCTCGTCGCTGGAGGCGGCCCCGGCCATCTACATTGCCGACGATGATCTGTTCGCCGTCGTGCAGGATGTGGATTGGGCGGAGGTGGCCATTGCCTCGCAAGCGAGCATCCACCAGGGGGCGGCGCCCGATGGGGCCTTTCACCTCGACGATGTTCACGGCGTCGGTGTGGTTCCCAGCACCGCGCAAGGCCGCAAGTGTGCCCGCTCGTGGAAGATCCTCCCCGAAGTCGGCTCTGACCCCGACTTCCCGGATGTCACGCTGCGCGACGCGGACGCTTTGCGCGAACTTGGCTACTCCAAGGCGGCATGATTTCGCGCCCAGCGATCATGGGCCTCGGCCTGGCGCTGGTCGGCCTTATCGCCGACCAGGCCACCAAACGGGCAGTCTTGCTGACCTTTGAGGCCGAACCCTTCCGCCGGATCGAGGTGACACCGTTCTTTGATCTGGTGCTCGTTTGGAACCGCGGCATCTCCTATGGCCTCTTCCAGGCAGGGAGCGCGGCCCAGGTGTGGATGCTTGTCGGCCTGATGAGCGCTATCACGCTGGCGCTCTTAGTTTGGCTTTTGCGCAACCGCGACCCGCTGGTTGCGACCGCCCTGGGGCTCCTGATCGGTGGCGCCATCGGCAACACCATCGATCGCGCAGTCCACGGCGCTGTCGTCGACTTCGTCTCGCTGCACGCGGCGGGGTTCTACTGGTACGTTTTCAACCTTGCTGACGTCTGGGTCGTTGCCGGGGTGGCGCTTCTTCTGTATGACGCCTTTATCGCCGGTGGGCGGCAGGATGCCGATGCCCGCAGAGATTGAAGGCGTGTGGCATGACTTTGGGGCCTTCCCGGCCCACGGAGTTGCCGCAATCGCCCGCTAGAAGGCGCTCTCCGGTCCTTAAAGGTGTTTTATGCGTTCGATTCGACGTTCTGAGCTTTCTTTCGTGTCATTGCCGCGCACCCTTCGGGTTGTTCCCGTCTTGGTCGCCGCAGGCCTTTTGGCCGGCTGCGCGTCCTACGGCTCCATTGATGAAAGCGAAGCGGGCCTTGAAGAAAGCCTGTTCGGCGGGGCCCTAGGCATTCTCGGTACCCCCGACACCGAAGACGAGATCGAATACTCATCGCGCCCGCCGCTCGTGCGCCCGCCCCAAGAGGGCGCTTTGCCCGCGCCGCAGGAAGATGCTGTGGCGACCAGCGATCCCAATTGGCCGACAGGCTCACAGGAGCGTCTCGAGCAAGTCTACTCGTCAGACGAAGCGTTTCTGGTCTTCTCGCCGGGTACGGAAGGCGTCGATATCGACGCCACGCAAGAGTTTGCCGCTCGTCAGCGCAACCCTCAAACGCCGGCACGCGATCCCGATCGGCTTTCAGAGCCGCTGACCCCAGAGCAGATGCAGGCTGCAAACGATCGCGCCCGCCTGCAAGCCGAAGCTGCCAGGCCGGTGACCCGGGAGCGCCGCTTCCTCACTGATCCCCCGGTTGAGGCGCGCCGCCCTGCGCAAGGTGCCGACTATGCAACCGCCGATGCAGCAGGCGTGGCGCCAGAAGACGACAGCCCCTGGTGGCGGTTCTGGTAAAGCGCTAGCGGGCGCTTTGCGCTGGCCGCGTCAGCGGGCCACACCGCTTTTCTAGGTTCCGGCCTTTCATCCGCCGGCACACTACCTATGTCCTGGCCTACTTAAACGTCTGCGCACGCGTGCGCTGAGGGTGCGGCCAATGACACGGCCCGTTACACTGTTGCAATCGCGCGATCTGTGGCCCACCTGTCAGGGGGCTTGCAGGCGTAATCAACGCGATCAAGAGGCTTTGGCTCGTGCGGTCTGCCCTACGGTACTGGATGGTTTCGATGACAGTTTTTTCAGCGGCACTTGGGTCTGTTGGTTTGACGCCGGCGAACGCGTCGGGCGGCGACATGGTTTTCGCGCCGTCGGCGAGTGAGTTCACCCTCGACAACGGCATGCGTGTCGTTGTGATCCCAGACCGCCGCGCGCCCGTTGTCACCCACATGATTTGGTACAAGGTCGGCGCGGCAGACGAGGCCCCCGGCGAGTCCGGCATTGCCCACTTCCTTGAGCACCTGATGTTCAAAGGCACCGAAGCGAACCCGGGCGACACCTTTTCGCAGACCATCGCGCAGCTTGGCGGAACGCAGAACGCGTTCACCTCCTACGATTACACCGCCTACTTCCAGCGCATCGCGGTTGAGCACCTGCCACTGATGATGCAGATGGAAGCTGATCGGATGAAGAACCTCGTCCTGTCCGACGATGTTGTCTCCTCCGAGCGCAATGTGGTGCTCGAAGAGCGCGCCAGCCGGGTCGACAACGACCCTTCGGCACAAATGCGCGAAACCTATGCGGCCACATTCTTCCAGAACCATCCCTATGGCGTGCCGATCATCGGTTGGCGCCACGAGATTGAAGACCTGTCGCGCGAAGACGCGCTCGCCTTCTATGCCCGCTACTACACGCCGGAAAACGCCATTCTCGTCGTCGCCGGCGATGTGGATGAGGATGCCGTGCGCGGCCTGGCCGAAACCCACTATGGCGTCATCCCGCCACGTGATGGTGCGGTCACCGACCGTCGCCGCCCGCGCGAGCCGGAGCCCGTTGCCGAGCGGCGCGTTGAGCTTCGTGATGCACGCATTGCCCAGCCGCTTTTGCAGATCGGCTATCTCGCCCCGTCTTACACGCTGAGCGATGACGCCACGACGCCGCCAGCGCTCGATGTGCTGGCCCACTATTTGGGCGATGGCGCGACAAGCCACCTTTACCGCACCTTTGTTCATGAACGGCGCACCGCCGTCTCCGTTGGCGCGTTCTACAATGGCTCATCGCTCGATCATGGCGGCTTTTACTTCTTCGCCTATCCGGCGGAAGGCGTGACATCCCAGGAGCTCGAAGCCGAGATCGAGGCCGAACTGGCGCGCGTGCTTGCAGACGGCATTTCGGAAGACGATGTCGAGCGCGCCAAACGCAACCTGATCGCCCAAACGGTGTTTGCGCAGGACAGCCAAGCATCGCTCGCGCGCATCTTCGGCTCGTCACTCGCCGTCGGCGAAGATCTTTCAGACGTTCAACAATGGCCCTCGCGCATCAGCGCCGTCACCGCCGACCAGGTGATCGCCGCCGCCCGGGCCGTCATTCAACCCCATCGCGCCGTTGTCGGCTTGCAGCTTCCGCAAGCGCCCGAAGCGCCCGCGCCGGCCGATGGATAAGATGCGCCGAAGGCGGCCAAGCTTTCTCGCATCGGTGATAGGAGGAGTGGCGATGACCCTCACATTGACCCCAGACGCCGGCGCGGAAGCGGCCGTCAATGTCGTTGAGCGCACGAGCCCAAGCGGCTTGAGCTATTGGCATGTGGCCGACAGCACCGTGCCGCTGGTTGCGATGCGGTTCGGCTTTCGCGGTGCCGGCGCCACCCAGGACACAGATGGGTTGGAAGGCACGGCAACCCTTGCCGCCGCTGTGCTTGATGAGGGCGCAGGCCCACACGATGCGCTCGCCTTCCAGACCCTGCTCGAAGACAATGCCATTCGCCTTAGCTTCGATGCGAGCCAAGACAATCTGACCGGTGAGTTGACCGTCGTTGCCGACACGGTCGAGCTTGGCGCGGAACTTCTGTCACTCGCACTCACCCAGCCACGGTTCGACGAGGATGCGATCGAACGTGCCCGTGGGCAGATCATGGCCGGCCTGCGCCGCGAACTGAATGACCCCGAAGCCATCGCCTCGCGCCTGTCGAGCGAGACCTTCTTTCCCGATCACCCCTATGCCCGCCCCTCGCGCGGCAGCTTGGAAAGCCTGCCGACCATCTCCACGGGTGATTTGCGCGCGTACCATCAGCGCGCCCTTGGCCGAGACCGGCTCCACATAGCCATCGTCGGCGATATCGACGCCGACGGCGCCGATGCCCTGGTCGATGCGGCGTTTGCGGGTGTGGCTGAAGCCTCAAGTTTGACCACGGTTTCGCGCATCGACGTGCCGGCGGGCACCGTGCGCCATCAGGATCTCGACGTCGCGCAAACCGTCATCCGCTTTGCCATGCCCGGCATTGATCGCGATGACCCCGACTTCATGGCCGCCTTCGTGATGAACCACATTGTTGGTGGCGGCACCTTCTCGTCGCGTCTGTTCAAGAGCGTGCGCGAAGAGCGGGGCCTGACCTATTCGGTCTACTCGTACCTGGCCGTGCGGGACCATGCGCCCTTCATCGGCGGTGGCGCGTCGACGCGCCCCGAGCGCGCACAAGAGACGCTCGATGTCATCCGTGATGTGCTGTCGACCTTCGTTGCCGAAGGCCCCTCAGAAGAGGAGCTTCAGGCCGCCAAAGACTTCTTGATCGGCTCGTACCCGCTGCGCTTTGATTCGTCGCAGAAGATCTCCCAGCAGCTTGTCGGCATGCAGCTTGAAGACATGCCGATCAGCTATATGGCCGAACGCGCGGCGCTGATCCGCGCGATAACGGTGGACGATATCCGCCGCGTTGCCGCGCGTCTGTTGAACGCGCCGCTCTCTCTGGTCATTGTCGGCCAACCGCTGACTTAGAGCGCCCGGCCAAAATGCGGCCGGGTGCGGCACATGAGGCACCGAAGCTGGCCCAGGCTCACTCCACAACCGATGCCCCGGAACCCAAGCGCCCGGTGATCCGGGCGCTCCCGGACGGTCTGGTCAACCAGATCGCAGCCGGCGAGGTGATTGAGCGCCCGGCGAGCGTCGTCAAAGAGCTTGTTGAGAACGCGCTCGATGCGGGTGCGCGCTCCATCGCCATCCACATCGAGGCTGGCGGCAAAGCTGCCATCACGGTCGCGGACGATGGGGTCGGCATGGACGCGGCCGATCTTACCCGCGCGGTGCAGCGGCACGCCACGTCCAAATTGCCCGATGATGACCTGGTGACCATTCGCACGCTGGGTTTTCGCGGTGAGGCCCTGCCGTCGATTGGCGCTGTCTCGCGGCTCACCTTGACCTCACGCGTGGCCGGCTCACCACACGGCGCGCAGCTCTCGGTCAGCGCTGGAGAGATCTCCCAGCCGCGTCCCGCCGCGCTCTCGTCCGGCACCCAGGTCGAAGTGCGTGACTTGTTTTTCTCCGTGCCGGCGCGCCTGAAGTTCCTCAAGTCCGATCAGGCCGAGACGACGGCCATCGCAGACGTGGTGCGTAGGCTCGCCCTTGCCGCGCCATGGGTGGCGTTTACGCTCAAATCGGAGCGCCGCACTCTTCTAGATCTGCCGCCCTCTGGCGCGCAGCTACCCTTTTCTGGCGCGCTCCACCTGCGGGCCGTTGCGCTTTTGGGGCGAGACGCTGAAGCCAACATGCGGCCGCTTGGTTTGCAGCGCGAGGGGCTCGCGCTGGAAGGCCTGGTTGGCCTGCCCACCTGGCACCGCGCCACCAGCCGCGACATCCACCTGGTCGTCAATGACCGACCGATTCGTGACCGCATGCTCACTGGCACTGTGCGTGCCGCCTATGCCGATCTGGTACCGCGCGACCGCTTCCCGGCGGTCATCCTCGCGCTGGCGATTGAGCCGGAGGTTGTGGACGTGAACGTGCATCCGCAGAAGGCTGATGTCCGGTTCCGCAATCCTGGCCACATTCGGGCGCTTCTGATCAGCGCGATCCGCAACACGCTCGAAGAGGCTGGCATCGCCACTGCCTCGACCCTTGATGCCCGTGCTGAAGCCTTGTTCGCCGCCGCCCCGTCCGCACCCAACCCTTTGCCTGCGCAGGACCTGCCTCAGAGCCCCACTTATGCGGGCTTCGCTGAACAGGGCGCTGGGCAGCAGACGCCTTACCAAACACCCTACAAGGCGGACTACACCCATCGCGCCACAACACCGCGCATGGCGGCGCTGGACCAGCCCTCGTCGCAGGAGGTGCGCGCCAAGCCGGTCGCTGGCCCGGGCGATGACTATCCGCTAGGGACCGCCCGCGCGCATCTCCACGACACCTACATCCTCGCTGAAAGCCGCGACGGGCTCGTTCTGGTCGATGCGCACGCGGCCCATGAACGCTTGGTGTTTGAGGCCCTCAAAGAGGGGCTCGAGCGCGACGGGCTCGCCGCGCAGCAACTGCTTGTGCCCGATGTGGTGGACCTGCCAGCAGGCCAGGCGGACATGCTGCTGGGCCTGGCGGATGTGCTGCGCAAAATGGGCCTTGGGCTTGAGCCTTTTGGCGAGCAGGCCGTGCTGGTGCGCGAGACCCCGGCGCTTCTGGGCCATTGCGATGCCCAAGGCCTGGTTCGTGATCTGGCCGAAGAGCTGGCCGACGGCGCCACTGGTGGCGCGGCGGCTGACCGTCTGCAGCGCCAGCTGCACAAGGTCGCCTCGTCCATGGCATGCCACGGCTCGGTGCGGGCAGGCCGCCGCCTCAAGGTTGATGAGATGAACGCACTGCTGCGCCAGATCGAGGCGACACCTGCCGCCTCCCAGTGCAACCACGGCAGACCCACCTTCTTGCGGCTCGACAAATCCGCTTTGGATCGCCTGTTCGACCGGTAGAGTTTGCGCTTAAAGCGCCACGCGGCGCGGGCCAGGCAGCAAGCTGCGGGCGGCTCGGAGCGATCCCCGTCCGAACGAGCCCAACACCCGCCCGCCAAGCCAGCCAATCACAAACCCGATGGCGGCCATCACAAGGCCGGCGAGGCTCGACGGCATAGCCGGTGTGAACCGCTCGCGGGCGTTTGCTAGGACTTGCGCATCAGCCGCCGTGGCCAAAGCCCAGGCTGTGCCCACCGCGCCGGCGGTCTCAAGGTGCTGGGCGTCTGCGCTGAGTTGATCGAAGCGCGCCAGTGTCGCTCTCAAACGCTGGCCGCGTTCGGCGAGAAAGGCGTTCTCGGTTGAAGCGTACTGGGCCAGCGCCTGCCCGCGCGACAGGCCCGCTTGCGCACTGGCAGCGTCAAACGCGCCAACCACACGGCCAAGGTCCGCAACCTGCCGCGCCAAGGCATCGCGGTACTGTTGCGCGAACTCCGGCGCTTGGCTGAACACGGCCGCGCAACATAAGGCGATGGCAAAAAGGAGGGTCCTGGCGATCATCGCCGCGCACTATAGCGCAGAAACCGCAAAAGGGAGCCGCCGAATGCCCGACTTTCCAGCATGGTAAAGCCTGCTGGCAGGTCGATCTCCGCGTCCTTGCTCTCTTCGAGCACCACGAGCGCGTCGGGCGCGAGCCAATCGCCGCCATCAAGCGCCTCGAGTGATTTTCCCCCCAAACCCTTGTCATAGGGCGGGTCGAGAAAGGCCAGATCGAAGGCCGCGAGCGAACCCCGCTCGCCCAGCCGCGTGGCATCGCGCTTAAACAGCCGCGCCTTTGCTGCGACACCACAGGTCAGCATGTTTTCGCGGATCAAGCTGCGGCCCTCAAGCGATTGGTCGACGAACAAAGCGTAGGCCGCCCCACGGCTGAGCGCTTCAAGGCCCAAGGCGCCAGTGCCCGCAAACAGATCGATCACGCGTGCGCCATCGAGGCTGTGGCCCTCTGCGAACAGGTCGCCGCTATGCGCCAGAATGTTGAACAGGCTTTCGCGCGCCCGGTCGGTTGTCGGGCGGATGGCCTGGCTGCGTGGCGCCTTAAGCGCACGCCCTTTCAAGCTGCCGCCGACAATCCTCAAGGCCGCTTGGTCCGGCGCGATGTAGGCGGCTTGCGCTGAGCCTTCGGCGCGCTTGCCTTGCGCGATCGCTCAGCGGGGCCGGCCTTTGCGGGCCCTGGCCTTTTCGACCTGGCTTTATCAT
>JAHCMG010000068.1 GCA_019192585.1 Devosiaceae bacterium MH13 | reverse complement strand
CGCCGCTGCCCGGCCAGTTTTGGCGGGAACCAGCGCGCGGCTGCCAGAGCCCCCGCGCAACATGACCGCCGACGATGGCGCCATCCTTCGCGGGCTCTCCGATGCGATGGCCCTGCGCCTTGCCTGCCACGACACCAAGCTGCACCGCCAAATGGCCCCCGAGGGCCAAGCCGCGCGCGCCGTCTACGATGCGGTGGAGCAAGCGCGGGTGGAAGCCATCGGCGCCGGCCGCATGCAAGGCGTGCGGTCGAACCTATCCGCGATGCTGGAAGACAAGTATCACCGAGGCAATTTCGAAGAGATCACCGACAAGGCCGACGCCCCGCTTGAAGACGCGATCTCACTGATGGTGCGCGAGCGGCTGGCGGGCATGCCGATCCCCAAAAGCGCGCAGAGGATCGTCGATATCTGGCGCGACGACATCGAAGCCAAAGCGGGCAAGGACCTCAAATCGCTCGCCGATGCCGTCGACGATCAGCAGGGCTTTGCCCGGGCGATCCGGGAGCTTCTGGTCTCGCTCGACATGGCAGACGATATGGCGCCGGACGCAAACCAAAACGAAGATGACGAGGACGATTCGGACGTAAATGATGACGGCAAATCCGATGAGACCGAGCAGGATGACACCTCCGGCGATGAGATGACCGGCCAGGTCGAAGCCGACATGGCGCAAGCCGGCGACGATGACGAGACCGGCGAGGACAGCCCCTCGGAGGAGAGCACCACCGAAATGTCGGATGGTGACGCACCAGAAGACGCAGAGGATGCGGGCAACCCGCAAGAGCAGCGCCCCAACCAGGGCGTCCTGGAACCGCTGACCGACTACAAGGCCTACACCTCCAAGTTCGATGAAGAGATCAAGGTCGAGGAGCTGTGCGACGCCCAGGAGCTCGAGCGCCTGCGCGCCTTCCTCGACAAGCAGCTGCAGAACCTATCGGGCGCCGTCGCGCGGCTCGCCAACCGGCTGCAGCGTCGCCTGATGGCGCAGCAGAACCGCGGCTGGGACTTCGACCTCGAAGAGGGCCTGTTGGATACCGCGCGCCTCACCCGGGTCGTCACCGATCCGATGCAGCCGCTCGCCTTCAAGATGGAGCAGGACACCGAGTTCCGCGACACGGTGGTGACGCTGCTGATCGACAATTCGGGCTCGATGCGCGGCCGGCCGATCACGGTCGCGGCGACCTGCGCCGACATTCTGGCCCGCACGCTCGAGCGTTGCGCGGTCAAGGTTGAGGTGCTGGGCTTCACGACGCGCGCCTGGAAAGGCGGGCAGTCCCGCGAAGCCTGGCTCAACGATGGCAAGCCGGCCATGCCCGGACGGCTCAACGATCTGCGTCACATCATCTACAAGGGCGCGGATGAGCCCTGGCGGCGCTCCAAGCGCAATCTTGGCCTGATGATGCGCGAGGGGCTGTTGAAGGAAAACATCGATGGCGAAGCGCTCGAATGGGCGCATAACCGCTTGCTCGCCCGCCCCGAGCAGCGCCGCATCTTGATGGTCATTTCCGATGGCGCGCCGGTGGATGATTCGACCTTATCGGTGAACACCGGCAACTATCTTGAGCGCCATTTGCGGCACGTGATCGATCAGATCGAGACCCGCTCGCCCATCGATCTCATCGCCATCGGCATCGGCCATGACGTCACGCGCTACTACCGCCGCGCTGTCACCATCGTTGACGCCGAGGAGCTCGCGGGCGCGATGACCGATCAGCTTGCCGCCCTGTTCGATGAAGAGGGTGCCGGGCGTATGGCAACGGCTGCACGCGGACGCGGGAGAATGGCCCAGCAGGCGGGGCGTCGCCGTGCGTCCTAGCGCCGGCGCGTGGCTCGCAACCGGGCTCTTGGCCAGTTCCGCTTTGGCGCCCGCCGTGTGGGCGCAAGGCGCGGAGCCCGAACCCATCGTGATCGAAACCCGCGAGCTGCCCGTCTTTGACCGCTATACCGCCGACAACCGCTATGGCTATCTGACCTATCTGGGCGGCATCGAGCTTGAGAGCCCGAACCGCCGCTTTGAGAGCCTGTCGGGGCTGGTCGCCACCGGCGATGACACATTCCTGATGGTCACCGATATCGGCGATTGGCTGGCCGCCACGCTCGTCAGCGACGAGACCGGCATGCCCGTCACGCTGCGTGATGTGGTGCTCGCACCACTCGTTGACGGTAACGGCGAGCCCATGCGCACCAAGCGCCTCGCGGATGCTGAAGCGCTCACGCTGGTCGGCAACGAGGTTTGGGTGACCTCGGAACGCAACCAGCCGATCAGGGCTTACCGGCTGTCTGATACGGGGCTGACCGGCGCCGCCCGTCTGCCCTTTGGCACCGAGGCGCCGCTGCGGGAGCGGTGGAACCACGGCATCGAAGCCATGGTGCACCTCACAACAGGCCCGCTGGCGGGCGAAACGATCATCTTTCTCGAAGAGCCGCCGCGGCTCGCCTCGGACCCGACCGCCGCGCGCCTGACAGCGGATGGCGAGGTGGTGCCCTTTGCCATTCAGCGCCGTGACCGGTTTGCGATCACCGGCGCTGCGGCGCTGCCTTCAGGCGATGTGGTCATCCTTGAGCGGCGCTTTGCCTGGGAAGATGGGATCTTTATGCGGCTGCGCCTTCTGCCCGCCGACGAGATCTTGGCGGGGGCGGCGCAAGGCCGGCTGCTGCTCGATGCGGACGGGCGCACCATCATCGACAATATGGAAGGCCTCGCCATCACGGACCATGAAGATGGCCCGATCCTGACGCTGATCTCCGATGACAATGGCAACTTTTTTCAGCGCACGATCCTGTTGCGCTTTCAGCTGACCGAACCGCTGTTCGGGCTTGAAGCGCCTACGCAGCCGCCGCCGGTGGCACGGCCCGACCTGTAGCGAGCACAACAAACCGGTAGGGGAACAGCAGGACCGGGATCGCCAGCAGCTTCACCGCCAGATCGCCGAGCGCCCACGACACCCAACGCGGCGCCTCCACCGGAAGCACGCCAAAAAGCGGCGCAGCCTCGGTCGCAAACGCATCGCCAAACCCCAGAAGCGGCGTGAAGGCGGTGGCAAAGGCGATCGAAAAGAACAACGCCGTGTCAAAAACCGAGCCGATGACCGACGACAGCGCCGGCGGCTGCCACCAGGCGATCTGGCGACCGCCACGGGTCATGCGTGCAAACAGCTGAACATCGAGCATCTGCGCCAGCAAAAATGCCGTGCCGGAGGCGATGGCGATGCGCGGCGTTGCAAAGGCAACCGAAAGCGCCACGGCCACCGCAAACCCAACCAGCACGACGAGCCGCGCTTTTGCCGGGCCGAACAGCCGGTTCGCCAGATCGGTCACCAAAAAGGCGATCGGAAAGGTGAACGCGCCCCAGGTCAGAATGTCACCGAGCGCAATGCCAGCAACCGCGCCGGACAACGGGTACTGCACCAGCACGTTCGACAAAACGATGACGGCCGCCATAGCAGCCATGGCGGCGAAAAGCGGGATGGTTCTGGGCATCTTGGAGATGTGCGGCAAGCCGCGCTTACGCGCTTTGCGCTTTCAAGACGTCCTTTTTCACCTGCAGCGCGGTCGGTGAAAGGTCAGCGTCGTTGGCCTTCAGAAGGAACGCATCCAGGCCACCGCGGTGCTCAACCGAGCGCAGCGCGGCTGCGGAAATCTTGAGCTTCACCGTTTTGCCCAGCGCGTCGGAAACGAGCGAAACGCTGTTGAGGTTCGGCAGAAAGCGGCGGCGGGTCTTGTTGTTCGCGTGGCTGACATTGTTGCCAGTCTGCACGCCCTTGCCGGTCAGTTCGCAGCGACGGGCCATGGTCATCTATCCTTGCACTGTCAGGGCGGGAGGCTTCACAACCGAAGGA
>JAHCMG010000067.1 GCA_019192585.1 Devosiaceae bacterium MH13 | reverse complement strand
GACGCCGCAAGCGCTGCGAGGCCGGCAAAGCTGGTTGCGTAGGCCAGCGGCTTGAGGCCGGCGACGGTGTATTGGTTGCTGCAGGTGGGCATGAACACGCTCCAAAAAGAAAAAGGGGGATGCGCATCAAGAGCGGAACATGCGCCCAGCCTTTTTGGTCGGCAATTGTGCCCGGCTCGCGGAGCGTCCGTGGCACAGGCAAGGTCTTTGCGCGGCGGAAGCGTGTCGGAACTGTGGCGAGATCGGTGCTGCAGGAATGGCCGCTAAGCGGCTGATTTTTCGCCGTAAATCGACCGGCGCGAAGACCATTGGCTTAACCTTCTGTTAAGCTTTAAGCGGCCGACCGGCCCCTCAAAAACCAAGACGGATGCCGGCGAGAACACCAACGCTTTCGAGGCCGACATCGCTGCTCGGGCCGGTCGAGGACGTGAGCGTGACATCGCTGATCGCCTGGTAGCGCGCCATCGCTTCCACGGTCACCGACGGGGTGACGTGATAGGCAAGGCCCGCCATCGCCTGCCAGGCGAAGGCGGTTTCGGCATCGCTCATCACGTTCAGCGCGCCGGTCACACCGTGCCCGTCGAGCCGGAAACGGGCGGTTCCGAGCCCGGCGCCAACAAAGGTCTGAAAGCTGCCAAAGCTGTAGTCGGCATAGAGGTTGGCCATCAGGGTGAAGGCTGTGGTGTCACCAAAGGAATCGGCCGCCGGCGTCACGGTCCCGGCAATGGTGTGGGTGTCGACGTCAAAGCTCAACGCGCCAAGTTCAAACTCCGCGCGTGCGCCCAGGCCCCAGTAGAGGTCGGGAATTTCAAAGCCAAGAAAGGCGCTGCCCGTCAGGCCCGCTGCGTCATAGTCGGTGCTGACCAGCTGAGGTCCGGCGAGTGTGAACGATGTGCTCTGCGCCCAAGAGACGCCGCCGCGTGCACCGGCGTAAAAGCCCGCGTCGCGGAAGGTTTCGTCGAAGCGCACAATGTCCGGAACGTCCGGGAAGTCTTCAAACTCGGCGTCGGCAGACAATGCTGCGGCGGGTTTGAGGGCGAGGGCTGCCGCGCTGAGCAGCAGCGCCAGCGAAAGCCGCGAAACCATGGGTGTACTCCACTCAAATCCCGCCCGAACAGCGGGATACGCATACCATTGCGGTGGAGTATGGGTTGTTAAGGTTAACGGCGCGTTGGCGGGATGGGAATGGCCCCAGCGCGCATCGGGCAGCGCAAGAAAAAAGGCGGAGCCAAAGCCCCGCCTTTCACAACTCGGTTTGGGAAGATGTGAGGCTTACGCCTTACATCATGCCGCCAGTTGGGCCGGCCTGACCGGCCCAACCATTCCAGGTGATGGGCGACAGTCAGATGTGCGAAACGCCGGGGGCGTCTCTTACATCATACCTCCCATGCCGCCCATGTCGGGCATTGCCGGCGCGCCGGCATCTTTCTTCGGCAGCTCAGCGACCATCGCTTCGGTGGTGATCAGCAGACCAGCAACCGACGCGGCGTCTTCGAGCGCGGTGCGCACAACCTTGACCGGGTCAACGATACCCATCTCGATCATGTCGCCATAGTCGCCAGTCTGGGCGTTGAAGCCGTAAGACGCGCCGTCCTGGGCCAGGATGGCACCAACGACAACCGACGCTTCTTCGCCAGCATTGTCAGCGATCTGACGGGCCGGAGACTGAAGGGCGCGCTTGACGATGTTGACGCCAGCTTCCTGATCGGCATTCGCACCGGCCGAGGTGATGCCTTTGGAGGCGCGCAGAAGAGCGGTACCGCCGCCAGCAACGATGCCTTCTTCAACCGCAGCACGGGTTGCGTTCAGCGCGTCGTCAACGCGGTCCTTCTTCTCTTTCACTTCAACTTCGGTCGAGCCGCCAACGCGGATCACGGCAACGCCGCCGGCCAGCTTCGCAAGACGCTCTTGGAGCTTCTCACGATCATAGTCGGAGGTGGTTTCTTCGATCTGCGCTTTGATCTGGTTGACCCGCGCTTCGATGTCGGCCTTCTCACCAACACCATCAACGATGGTGGTTTCTTCTTTGGTGATGGCGACGCGCTTGGCGGTGCCAAGCATGTCGAGCGTGACGTTCTCGAGCTTGATGCCGAGATCTTCGGAGATCACCTGACCACCGGTGAGGATGGCGATGTCTTCGAGCATGGCTTTACGGCGATCGCCGAAGCCCGGTGCCTTGACGGCAGCGATTTTCAGGCCGCCACGCAGCTTGTTCACAACGAGGGTGGCAAGCGCTTCACCTTCAACGTCTTCTGCGATGATCAGCAGCGGACGCGAAGACTGCACAACGCTTTCGAGCACCGGCAGCATGGCCTGGAGGTTCGAGAGCTTCTTCTCGTGCAGCAGGATGTACGGATCGTCGAGTTCAGCCGTCATCTTGTCGGCGTTGGTGACGAAGTACGGCGAGAGGTAGCCGCGGTCGAACTGCATGCCTTCAACGACTTCGAGTTCGGTTTCAGCGGTCTTGGCTTCTTCAACCGTGATCACGCCTTCATTGCCGACTTTCTGCATGGCTTCCGCGATCATCTGACCGATTTCAGCTTCGCCGTTTGCAGAGATGGTGCCGACCTGAGCAACTTCATCAGAGGTGTTGATCTTCGCGGCTTTGGCCAGCAGATCCTTCACCACTTCAGCGACGGCCATATCGATGCCGCGCTTGAGGTCCATCGGGTTCATGCCAGCGGCAACGGCCTTGTGGCCTTCCTGAACGATCGACTGAGCGAGGACCGTTGCAGTGGTGGTGCCGTCACCGGCAATGTCGTTGGTTTTCGACGCCACTTCACGCAGCATCTGGGCGCCCATGTTCTCGAACTTATCGTCCAGTTCGATTTCTTTGGCGACCGACACACCGTCCTTGGTGATGCGCGGTGCGCCGAACGACTTGTCGAGCACAACGTTGCGGCCTTTCGGGCCCAGGGTCACCTTCACCGCGTCGGCAAGGGTGTTGACGCCGTCCAGCATCCGCTCACGCGCGGTGCGGCCGAATTTGACTTCTTTAGCAGCCATTGGATGTCATCCTTAGTGTCTGAGTATGTTGGGAGAAATGCGAGCGTCTGGGCGGGCCTTAGGCCATCACACCCATGATGTCGCTTTCCTTCATGATCAGCAGGTCTTCGCCGTCGATCTTCACTTCGGTGCCCGACCATTTGCCGAACAGAATGCGGTCGCCAGCGTTGACGTCCATGGCGATCCGGTCGCCATCATCGTCGCGGGCGCCTGGGCCAACGGCGACAACTTCGCCTTCCTGCGGCTTTTCCTTGGCAGTGTCGGGGATGATGATCCCGCCTGCG
Organism: Devosiaceae bacterium MH13; assembly: GCA_019192585.1. Lineage (GTDB taxonomy): Bacteria > Pseudomonadota > Alphaproteobacteria > Rhizobiales > MH13 > MH13. Next base: position 7,525 of record JAHCMG010000067.1, on the reverse strand, counting down.
GTTTTTTCGTCGGATTCGATGCGGCGAACCACGACACGGTCATGCAACGGACGGAATGGCATGTGTCCTCACCTTAACTTGTTCTAGAGGGCAGCGTGTGCGCTGCGAGTTTCGCAATCCGTTAGCACTCACACCATGCGAGTACTAAAGGTGGCGTGCAGATAAGGAGGGGTGAGGGGAGAGTCAAGAAACGCCTGCGCCTTAGGGCGTACTTTTTTAACCAAGGCCAGCGGCGACAACGCACATGGTAAACGCGTCGTCAACGGGCCCAGGCTGGAGGGCGCGATTGCTTTGGCTAAGCCCTGCTCTGCTCCCCACGCATCACGATCCACGTGCCCACGACGATAAAGGCGCAGCCGATGACGAGCCGCCAGCCGGGCACTTCTGAAAACAAGAAATAGCCGTACGCTGCCGCCCAAATAAGGCTTGTGTACTCCATCGGGCCGAGGTCACCCGCAGGCGCGTGCTTGAAGCCCCAGGCCATGAACAGGTGGCCGACGGTGCCGAGCGTTCCGACGGCGAGCGCGAAGGCAATATCACTGCCTTGCGGCATGACCAGCGGGCGGCCATCGACGGCCAGCCCGACAGCCGCCAGCAGCACGAAGCCCAGCGCGATGACGCCGGCAAAGCCCGATTGCAGCATGATCATCACCGGAACCGGGTCGCTCGCCGCGTGCAGGCGCGTCAGCACCAAGGTGGCAGCATAGAAGACGGACGCGAGTGCCGATGCGATATAGCCCGACAGCGCGCCGGAGAACGCTTCGCCCTCGACGAACGCGCCCGACGAGATAATGCCCACGCCAGCGAGCCCGATCACGATGGCGAGCCATGTCTGCGGCGCCACCGGCTCTTTGAGGATCAACCAGCCCAGAAGGGCGATGTAGATCGGCGCGGTGAACGCGATGGCCGTCGCTTCGGCGAGCGGGATGACCGACAGTGAATAGAAGAACAGCCCCGCGACGCTGACCACCATCGCTGCGCGCTGGGCAGCGCGGGCCAGGCTATCGCGTCCGGGCAGGGGAACCCTTCCCATGGCGAGAAGACCGCCAACAATCAGCGCGCCCACCAGAAAGCCGGCCGTGTAGCGCATTAAAATGATCTGCGGCGTGCCGAACGTCGCCGTCCAGTATTTTATACCCGCATCCATCAAGGTGAGAATGGCGATTGCGATTGCCACCGACCCAAACGCCCGCGGCCGCATGCCGGCATCATTAAACAGCCGCACCGGCCGCACCGAAACTGTGCCCGGATGGCTGGCCTGCGCCATCGGCCGCTGGACGGGCGGCCCTTCACCCTTGCGGCTACCATTGGTTGGATCAGGCGCGGTCACGAGTGGATCGTCTTTCAAGACAGGAGGGGCGAAACGGACGGGAAAACGCGTTTGCGCCCCTTCACTGGCTGGCCTATGTTTTGACCAGACGGTCAAAGCTTGTCGCGAGATCAGCAAAAGAGCGCGGGCGCGCCGCCCCTATACGGCGCGTGCCCCGGGGACGCCAGCGAAGATCGCACCAGGTAGCGTGCGCACAAGGGAAAACAATGCTCGACGAAGACGCCAGCCACCCCGCCGCAGGAACAACACCGCTCAGCGCGCTTGACGGCGGCATGCCGAACGATCTGCGCGCCTTCTGGATGCCGTTTTCGGCCAACCGAGCCTTCAAGGCCGCGCCGCGCATGATCACGGGCGCCAAGGACAACCATTACTACGCGGCCGACGGCCGGGCGATCCTCGATGGCACCGCGGGCCTGTGGTGCTGCAACGCCGGCCACTGCCGCGCGCCAGTGGTCGAGGCCATCCAGCAGACCGCGGCGAAGCTCGACTTCGCCCCAACGTTCCAGTTTGGCCACCCGCTCGCGTTTGAACTCGCGAGCCGGATCGCAGATCTGGCGCCCGAGGGCATGGACCATGTGTTCTTCGCGAACTCAGGGTCCGAAGGCGTCGACACCGCGCTGAAGATCGCACTCGCCTACCACAAGATGAAAGGTGAGGGCGGCCGCACGCGGCTCATCGGCCGCGAGCGCGGCTATCACGGCACCGGCTTTGGCGGGATCTCGGTGGGCGGCATCGTCAACAATCGCCGCTTCTTCGGCTCGCTTCTGACCGGCGTTGACCACCTGCCGCACACCTACAATCGCGAGGAGCAGGCCTTTACCAAAGGCGAGCCGGAATGGGGCCTGCACCTCGCCGATGAGCTCGAGCGCATCATCACGTTGCACGGTGCGGACACCGTTGCGGCACTGATTGTCGAGCCCATGGCCGGCTCCACCGGCGTGCTTCCACCACCTGTAGGTTACCTCAAGCGCCTGCGCGAGATCACCAGCCGCCACGGCATCTTGCTGATCTTTGATGAGGTCATCTCGGCGTTTGGCCGGCTCGGAACGCCCTTTGCCGCCCAGCGCTATGAGGTGGAGCCCGACATGATCGTCTTCGCCAAAGGCATCACCTCGGGCACCGTGCCCATGGGCGGCGTGATCGCAACGGCTGACATCTACAATGCGTTCATGGACGGATCAGCCGAGGGCATGATCGAGCTGTTCCACGGCTACACCTATTCGGGCCATCCTTTGGCCTGTGCGGCGGCTCTGGCAACGCTCAACATCTACCGCGACGAAGGTCTGTTCGATCAGGCCGCCGCGATGGAAGCGCCATTTGCCGATGCGGCGCACAGCAATCTGCGCGATCTCGACATCGTCCTCGACATCCGCACCTGTGGGCTGGTCGCAGGCATCGATTTGGAGCCCGTCGAGGGCAAACCAACCAAGCGGGCCTACAACGCCATGGTCGAGGCCTTCGGCGAACACGACATGATGATCCGCGTCACCGGGGACACGATCGCGCTTTCGCCGCCGCTCACCTTCACCGAGAGCGAGATCGACGAAACCTTCTCGAAGCTGCGCAGCGCCATCCAGACGGTCAGCTAGGCGACAGACCCCGCTAGTTTTCTGGGCACAGAGCGCCCCGTCACGTCGTGATGGGGTTGAAGCTGAGGCATAGTGCATAACGTGTTGATGTGGCGAAGTGATTCGCCGCCATCTCAAGTTACACTCAACTGGCAGGCCTCGACCTTCCTCATGCGTCCAAGCACCTTTTTGATCTACGGCGCGATCGCAATCATTGCCGGCTGCACGGGTGCGTCACTCATGCGGTTTTTCCCGGTGGGTCTGGACACAGCGATCACCGCCAGTGCGGCCATGTTCGTGGTGCTGGCACTGCTGGAGCAGGCCAATGCTCGGCAGGCCGACCGCAAACAGCTGCGCCAACAGATCGAAGTTCAGGAAGCCGCGCTGCAGGACGCGTTCAACGAGGTTGATATGCTGCGCAGCCGCCTTGTCGGGCTTGAGACCGACACCCAGCAGACCGTCGATGCCGGTGTTGCGCCCCTGACCCATGATGTCCAAGCGATCGGCGCCCTGTTGGCCCAAGTGACCGAAACGGTCTCGGATGTTGATCACCGGATGATCGCGCTCGAGACAGCGCAGCAAGCCCAAGAGCGTGAAGCGCGCAAAGCCGCCGCAGAGCGGCCCGCGCCCGAACCGGTCGAGAAACCTGCCGCCAAAGCGCCGGAGCCGAAGCTGGAGCCCGAGCCTCAAGCAACGCAAGCCGAGGACAGTGCCGAGCCAGCGCCCGAAGAAAGCGCCCCAACGCCCCGTGAAACGGCGCAGGACATCACCAACCGAAAGGCGAAGGCCTTGCTACAGCGCGTTGCAACCGCCGTTGAGCGCCAGCGGATCGAAGTGGCGATGCAATCCATCGTCACGCTGCCCCAGCGGCGGGCGCGCGGCTACGCGACCACGTACAGCTTGAAACTGGATGGGGCAGGGACGCTTGAAAGCAACCAGGTGCCTCCTGCCGCGCAGGCAGCCGGCGTCACCGAAGAGTATGCGCGGGGCGTCGTCACCCGGGCGATTACTCTCGCTGAGCGGTTCGCCGCCCGCGAATCTGCTTCCATAGTGTTCGCCCCACTTAACGGTGCCAGCATCGGGCTGTCGGCCTTTTCGGGGTGGCTGGTTGAGACCATGACCGAAAACAAAGCGCTCGCCGGGCGGCTCGTTTTCGAGGTGCCGCAGGCGGACATCCGCGCGTTCTCGCCGCTTGATTTCGACGTCATGGGCTCATTGTCCGATCTTGGGTTCCGGATGGCGGTTTGCGACCTGTCGGATGCACGCTCGGACCTGTTCGACCTGTCCAGCCACGGCTTCCGCTACGCCAAGGCACCGGTCTCGCTGTTTTTGGGCAGCGATGCGGCGCAAAAGAGCGACATCCACCCCGAGGACCTGTCCGATCTTGCGGCCCGCAACGGCATGGACCTCATCGTGACGGGCGTCGAGACCGAGGCGCAGGTCGTGGAACTGCTCGATTGCAATTTGCGCTACGGCCAAGGGAACCTCTTCGCCCGGCCCCGGGTGGTGGATGTTCCCGTCGCACCGCCATCGCGCGCCGAACGGCGTGGCGACGCCAAGTCGGAAGACGCCGCGCCCGACCCAGAGCCAAGGCCCGGCCGGTCTGGCCGCAGCCGCATCGCGCGCTCCGCATGACCACCGCTGATCGTCCCATCGGGCGCCGCGTCAGCGGTATGGCATCGCTGATGAATGGCAGAACCACCGTCCTGTCAGACATCTGGGGCGTTTTGCACAATGGCCTTGAAGCCTGGCCGAGCGCGGTCGATGCGCTGTCGCAGGCTCGAAAGGCCGGCCACACGGTGATCCTGATCTCCAACGCGCCGCGCCCTGCTGCGCCGGTCCGCGTGCAGCTCACCGGCCTGGGCGTTCCACTGTCCGCCTATGATGATATCGTGACCTCAGGCGACGTCACACGCGGGCTGCTGCAAGGCACCTACCGCGACGCGGCGGTGACCCATATCGGCCCGCCGAAGGATCGCCCGCTGGTCGATGGCCTCGACATCAACTTCACGGGGGATGAAGACGCCGATGTCTGTTTGTGCTCGGGCCTGCTGGACGATCAGACCGAAACGCCCGAGGACTATCGCGCGCGGCTTGCCCCACTTGCTGAGCGCGGCGTGCCAATGATCTGTGCCAATCCAGACAAGATTGTCGATGTGGGTGGCAAGCTCATCTATTGCGCCGGCGCTTTGGCGGACCTGTACGAAGAGATGGGCGGGGAAACGATCATCCTCGGCAAACCGCACGCACCGATCTACCGGGAGGCGCTCAGACGTGCAGGTGATCCTGACCCCGCATCTTGCTTAGCGCTTGGCGATTCCATGCGCACCGATGTGCGTGGCGCGGTAGAGCAGGGGATCGGCTGCCTTTTCCTCACAGCCGGTATCCACGCGGCCGAGTTCGGCCCGTCCATGGCGCCGAGCCCTCAGCGGGTGGAGGCGTTTCTGGCCCAGGCCGACTACCCAGTGGAGGCTTGGATGCCACGCCTAGCGTGGTGAACAATCAAAACCGCACGGTGAGCCCGGACGTGATCCGGGCGAAAGCGCAGCGCTAGTCGAACAGCGCGTCGATGGCATCCTGGCCGACTTCGGGGCCGTCAAGCTGCGGGCCGTTCAGAATTTGCTCTTCACGGCGCTGATCGCGAGCCTTCTCTTCCTCGGTCGCTTCGGCTTCGCCGGCACCAATGGGAAGGGCATCGAGAAGCCGGTCGAACCGGGTCTCAAGCCGCTTAAGCGTCTCAACAACCTTGCCGATGCGCTGACCGGTAATGTCTTGGAACGTGCAGGCTTCGAAGATGTCGATCATCTGCATGTCGACGAGCGCCTCAAAGGCGTCCTTGTCTTCACGATCCGCCGACATGATCGCCTCAGCCGCTTCCATGATGCGATCGGTCGCCTTCTCGGTCTCCTCGACCACGGCGTCGAGCTCCATGCCCGCTTCGGGCAGCCGATCGCGGCGCATCTCATCGACACCAAGGGTCGACAATTGCGTCCGCAAGGCCTGGATGTCGCTCGCCGCGTCGCGCACGGCGTCGGCAAAGGCGTGCTCTGCGGTGCGCAGCGTCTCCTCGAGCGAGGCGGTCATGGCACGCGCTACGTCAAGCGCCGCACCCATATCGAGCCGCTGTTGGCCGCGATCGTTCACGCAGCTCACAAGCGCCTCGGCTTGCTGGCGCGCAAGCGCATCAAGGCACAAGGCGGTCGCGTCTGTCTTTGCCGGGTTGGCCATCGTCTGATCCCCTTGGGTGAAAAAAGGCGGACTCCGAGCGATAACGCCGAAGGTACGCGCTGTGGGGGGTGGGCCGCCAGGCAAGTGGCGGCCGGGGATCGTTACTCGCCGAAGACCGCGTCGATCTTGGACTTCAGCGTCGCCGCGTTGAACGGCTTAACGATGTAATTGTTCACGCCGGCCTTCTTGGCGGCGATGACGTTTTCCGTCTTCGATTCCGCCGTCACCATGATGAAGGGCGTGCGTTGCAGGCCGTCATCTGAGCGAACGGACTTGAGCAGTTCGTAGCCGGTCATCGGTTCCATGTTCCAGTCAGAGATAACCAGGCCGTACTTACGCACCTTCATCTTCTCGAGCGCTTCTTCGCCATCTTTGGCGTCGTCAATGTCCGAGAAGCCAAGCTGCTTCAGCAGGTTGCGGATAATGCGCACCATCGTCTTGTAATCGTCGACGACCAGCACCGGAATCGAAGTGTCAACAGGCATACTCATTACTCCATGCCAGCGGCGCGACAGGCGCCGCTCATCCCACACCACGTCCGCCTTTGGATCAAAGTGAACCAGCGAACGTCCCGAATTCGAACTGGGACACTACAGGCTGCCGGTGAAAAGCTGGTTAATGGCACGCGGGAAAACACCGATGGCGCTCATGTCGCGCGCAGGTCATTTGGTGCCGTTACGGATTTCAGGCCGCCTGAGACCGCCTTCCACCTTGGTCGTCTTCGGCCAACGGTCAATGGCGCCTTCGCAGGTGCAAAACTATGCTCGTTTGCGTGCCCAAAGCCGAAAAAACGGCGCCCCAACCCCCCGAGGATCTCATGAACGCTGTCCCCCCATTGCCGCTCGAAGCGCATGCCTTTGAGGATCTGTACGTTGGCCAGTCGGAGAGCTATCGGCGCTTGGTTTCAGCGTCCGATGTCGTTGGCTTCGCGGCGATCTCGGGTGACCGGAACCCGATCCACTTGTCGGAGCACTTTGCCGCCAACACGCCGTTCAAGTCGCGTATTGCCCATGGCCTCTACACGGCGAGCCTTATTTCGGCGATCCTGGGCACACGGCTGCCGGGCCCGGGCGCGGTCTACCTTTCTCAGACGCTCAAATTCCTGGCTCCGGTCCATATTGGCGACACGGTTGATGTGGCCGTTGAGGTGGTCGAGTTGATCGAGGCCAAGTCGCGCGCACGCCTATCGTGCATCTGCAGTGTCGATGGCCAGGACGTGTTGGCCGGCGAAGCGGTAGTGATGGTGCCGACGCGCGCCCAGATGGAGCACGCTTGACCTTTTCGCACCGAGCTGAGTAACAGCGGTCCGCCCCATCTTTGCGCTCCACGTTGGCGCTTCATCTCTGCCGTCAGGATCCTGCGTGCTTCAGTTGCGACAGCCAGCCCATTTGCCCGAACC
>JAHCMG010000066.1 GCA_019192585.1 Devosiaceae bacterium MH13 | reverse complement strand
CACTCGGCCGCATCGACGAACTCATCGCCGCTGCTGCCATTACTGTTTTCGCGCTTCGCTTTACCTTCGCGCGCTGAAAGGTTCGCTTGCGCGATCACGTCATCGCGGTTGGCTTCAAGCCATCCGCGCCGCGCCTGCATGCAGTTGAGGCCGTAGCTCGCAAGCCAGGACCCTTGGCCATGGTCCACCATGTGCCCGCACATCTCTTCGAGAAGCACGATCTCCTGCTCGATCTGCCCCAGATGGACATCGAACGCTTTGCCAAGGTCGCCTTCGTCGAGAAGGTCCGAGCACATGCCGATCAAAAGGAACTCCGACCGGAACACGTCGGGCGAGGGCGCTTCGCGCAGATGCGCGCGCAAGGCCTGCCGCCCGGCATCGTTGATCATGTAGACTTTTCGCGGCGGTTTGCCGACTTGCTGCTCCTGCCGCGAGGTGACGAGGCCATCGTCTTCAAGCTTTGCAAGTGCGGGGTAAATCGAGCCGAAGCTGGCATCGACGAAATAGGCATATTTGCCTTCGGTCGACAGCTTGCGGATCTCGTAACCCGTTGCGTCTTGGTGATGCAAAATAGCGAGGCAGAGCGTGCGAACGTTCATGGGCCACCGACTGTTGGTTGATACATTTGCCCGGCATATATCAAACATGAATATGCGTGGCAAGCATAGTCATATTCGTTATGCTCACAGCTAATATATGCTGGGCGGGTATGTTCACCCTCGGTATAATACCGATGCGGCCGGGTTGGCGCCCGTTCACCCAATTTGCTGGGCGTGAATGCTTTCGTAAGACAGCCGTGCAACCTTAGGCCCCTCAGCGTTCGTTCCAGTAGGTCGTGAGTGATGGTTGGCGTTGCAAGTTTTCTTAGACCGAAGTCTAAAACCTTCAGCCGAGCGGCGGTTGCTGTTGGCCTGGCCCTGGCAGCGCCCGGCGTGGCGCCGGTCAGCGCGGTCGAAGCGCAAGATTCTGTGCTTCAAAACAGCGCCGATCCGCAATCGCTGTATCAGCAAGCCTTGGAAGCTGAATGGTCCGGCGCCTATGGCGTTGCGCGCCCCTTGCTCGAGCAGGCGGCCGAACTTGGGCACGCCCGGGCGCATTACCAGCTCGGTTTTCTGAAGATGGACGGCCTCGGCGGCCCACGTGATGTGCTGGCGGCCCGACGCCACTTTCGCGCCTCAGCCGATGGCGGTCACACGCTCGCGCTCGTGCCGCTGATCTACGCCTATGATGATTTCGTCGATGCTATGGCCTCGCCAAGTCCGCTGCGCGCGAGCCATGCGCTGCTCGAGCTAGCCCAACGCGATCTCGGCATGGCGGGCGATACGATCCAGTTTTGGAGCCGCCCACTGCGCCGCCAGATCCAGCGCGATCTGCAAGCCGCCGGCTTCTACCGCGGTGCGATTGATGGCTTGATCGGGCAGGGCTCACTGAACGCGCTGCGCGGCTTTGGCCGATCGTCGGCCGCTTTGCCCGACCCGGAGCGGGCGGGTTTTCGCCAGGTCATCATCTCGGCCGATGGCGTGAGCGTCGATGATAGCCCGCTCGTCCAGCTTGCCGCCATCGAAACGCTGGCCGAGGCCCGCGAAGCGCTGGAGCGGCTGTCGGTCCACGCGGTGGAAGAGAACCATTGGCGGATTATATCGGGCGATACCGAGCTCCTCGATTGGCTGCCGGCAGGGGAGCAGGGCACCGTCGCTTTCCAGCTTCCCGGCAAGCCCCGCGGCGGACGCCTTGAGCTGGGCATGCCGAAATCAGGTGTGCCCGTCGACGATCTTGGTATCTGCCAGCCGCGCCGCGAAGCCTCAGGTGACGCAGGCGGTGATGGCATTGTCACCCACTGTTAGACGCGGGTCGCCGAAGTCTTCCTTGTGTTCGAGGCAGAGCGCGCTGTGCCCTCTGATCTTGATGCAGAGCAGGCCGACGGCTCGCACACCGCGCAACGCGTTCGCACGGGCGTTGATCGCCTTGTCCGCATTGAGCTGTCACCGCCGCTCTCGCTGCGCCTCGCCGGCAACTAGCCACCCGCTCGGGTGCTGTTCAGCCCTTGAATTGCCTGCCGGGCGATGCTATCGGCGCCGCTCCGCTGGGGAATAGTTTAATGGTAGAACAGCGGACTCTGACTCCGTCAGTCCTGGTTCGAGTCCAGGTTCCCCAGCCAGTTTTCCTCGCTATGATGCCTGTTCCAACTCTCGGCCGCTACATGAGATGGCGGGTCGAACGCCATGTTTGAGCCCGACGCCGAAGAGCATCTGCAAAACCAGCTCTCGCTGTGGGGGCTGTCGCCACAGGCCCGCGTTACTCAGGTTTCTATCTCAGAGAACGCGACCTTCCGCGTCGACGATCCAGAGCGCGAGGCGCCGCTTGCTGTTCGTCTGTATCGCCCGGGCTACCGCAGCGAACAGGAAATCCGTTCCGAATGGGCATGGTTGGCGGCCGTCGACCGCGAGACGGCGGTGACCGTCGCCCCGGCGGTGCCGGGGTCTGACGGCGATGTGCTGCAGACCGTCAGTGTTGGCGCGCAAACGTTCCGGGCCGCAGCCTTCACTTGGCTGCCTGGTGTCGAACCCGAGCAGGGTGAGCAGCTTCCACAACAGTTCACGACGCTCGGAGAGCTCACCGCCCATCTTCATCAACATGGAAAGACCTGGGCCCCTCCCGCCACCTTCCAGCGGGCCCGGTGGGACTTCGCGGCCATGTTCGGTCCCCAACCCTTGTGGGGGCGCTGGCGCGACGCGGAGGGCCGGACACAGTCTGACATCGACGTGCTGGCGCGCTGCGAGACGGCGCTCGGGACAGCGTTACGCGACTACGGGTCAGACGCATCGGTGTTCGGCCTTGTGCATGCAGACCTGCGCCTCGCCAATCTCTTGGTCGATGGCGACCAGGTATCCGTCATCGATTTTGACGATTGCGGCTTCTCCTGGTTCATCTACGATTTCGCCGCCGCCGTGAGCTTCATCGAGACCGATAAAGCCATCCCCGCATTGCTGGACGCATGGCTCGCCGGCTATGCCCGTGCGGGTGCTTTAGGCGCACGAGACATCGCGATGATCCCGACACTGGTTATGGCGCGTCGGCTCCTTCTGACCGCATGGCTCGCCTCGCGCGCCGGCAGCGACACCGCCGAAACGCACATGACGGGCTTTTCGGCCGGGACCGTTGAGTTGGCCGAGCGCTACCTGACGACCGGCTCGCCATTCGCGCGTTAGGGCACCGTTCGGGAGCAGGATCTCCAAGGGCAGCAGAGAGCCATCTTCGCCACCATCAAGCGGCGGTCGCCGTTAGTCGCGTGATGGCTTGGGTGTAGGAGTTTGGCACGGCCCAGCCGGACGCGCTGACCACCTGACCCGTGATCGTTGTCGAGCTGCTGTCTGCAAAGACAAGTTCGAAGTCGAAAGTCCCCGCCCCAATGAGCGCGCGGGCATCGTCAGCGGCAACACTGGCCGTGCTTGAGCCACCGCCCAAGATCCAATCCGCAAACCCATCGGTGATTTGCAGAGCCGCATCGACGCTTTCACCGTCAACGGCCGGTCGCGCGCCGAGTTTGATCGATATGGCGGTCGCATCGAGATCGGCCGTGCCGACCAGCTCGATGACGCCCGACGCAGGTGTGGTGACACTGTCGATCCTGATCGATTGTCCGTTCGATGTGAGCACCGTGCCCGCACTCCAATCCGTGCCGTTGGTCGGCGTGATGAAGGTGGTACCCGAGCCGCTCCGCGTGATGGAGAACACCAATTGCGGGTTCGGCGCGGTCAGCGGGTCGATGCTCGCGCGCCAATGCTTGGTGATTGGCCCGGATACAGAAACGGCGTTCGTTTCCGTGCGGTGCCAGGTCGCCCCGTTGGCCGTCACCCGCTGGTGCTGAAGGCCGCGTTTCCCTTGCAGCCCAGCGTTGATACCGCCCGAAACACTCTGCCCGACACCGGGTTCGTGGCTATCGCGCGACGCTGATTGGGTTGCCTGCAGGCCCGCATCGGTCAGCACCGGCTCATTGGCGGCAAATTCAATGACTGTGCCATCGAGCTGCTGGCCCCACTTGCTGCCCGATCGGGTGGATACGAGGCCGGCTGGCGCGACTCCGGAGGTGAAGTCGAGCACCAGTGCGGCCGCGTTGCCAGAGCCGGAGCTGGGCGCTCCGTTCGGCTTGATTTGCAGGCCATAGCCAAGCATCAGACGAGCCCAACAATCGAGGTTGCGCTGGTGCCGGTGGCCTCCACGCCGTTGACCCGAAGCGCCAAGACCGTGCCTGCCGGAACGCCGGTGAAAGTGACTGTGTCCCCAGACTTCATGGTCACCCGCAAAGAGCCGGCGCCGCCGACATAGATCGCTCGGGTGGTGGATGGCAGCGCCGCGCCATCGGCAGGTGTGATCGCAAAGGCGTCACTTGCGGGCGATTCAAGTCCGGAGACATGGGTGTTGTACGGATCGCTCATCGAAACCTCGTCGCAGCCAGGAGAATGTCGAGGCGCAGGCTAGGGGACGATCCGGGGGGCGGGGATTACCCGCGGCGCTGTCCCCAAAGTGACCTGAATTCAGCATCCATCAGACGCTTGTGAGGTCTGACAAGAAAGCCTCATCGAGCGGCAGACCGCCAGCGATCGCTTTGCGCGCGCGGACAAAATCCTGCGGCGCGTTCACCGCTTCAACGGCCACGGGCACCGGCCCCCGCAGGTGATAAATCGCAAACGAGCCGCTCGCCGGCTCACCACGCCGCAGCACGTCGAGGTCAGGCTCAAGCGTGCCGACAACCTGCAGCTTCGCGTCGTACTGGTCGGACCAGAACCAGGGCGTTGCGCTGTGCTGCGCCGCCTCACCAAGAATGTTGGCGGCAACCACTTTGGCTTGATCGATCGCACTTTGGACGCTCTCAAAGCGTACCAATTGAGCGTGCTTTGTGTGCGCATGCCGGACGCAATCCCCGGCCGCAAAGATCGACGGGTCCGAGGTCCGGCCATGCTCATCGGTGACGATACCGTCCTCGACGGTCAGGCCCGCCTCTTCCGCGAGCGCTGTGCGCGGCACCACGCCGATGCCGGCGATAACCAAATCGCCCTCGAGCGTCGCGCCACCTTCAAGGCGGGCGGTCCACCGCTGGCCGTCCAGCGTTAGCTGTTCCAGCGCGCCACCAAGCACAAAGTCTACGCCTTTGCGTTCGTGCAGGCCCTTAAAATAGGCCGACATGGCCGGTGAGGCGGTGCGCTGCATCAGTCGCTCTTCGCGGTCGATAACGGTGACGGCTGCCCCCAAAGCGCGCGCGCTGGCCGCCGCTTCGAGGCCGATATAGCCCGCGCCCACAACGATGACCTCCCGATGATCCGCCAAGCGCTCTCGCAGCGCCAGAGCGTCATCGAGTGTCCGCAAGA
>JAHCMG010000065.1 GCA_019192585.1 Devosiaceae bacterium MH13 | reverse complement strand
GCCTCAACGGTTGTGACCGCGCCGCGTTTGCCAGCTACTTGGACGGGTGTGATCTCTTGCGCGAGCCGGCCCGACTGAGCCGCCGCCGCCGCCCGATCCTGGCTCGACAGCGCCAGCCGATCCTGGTCTTCGCGGCTGATCGACCACTGTTCGGCAACGTTCTCCGCCGTCTCGGGCATGCTTTCGGTGCCCCAGGTTTCGGCGATGGCGGGGTTCACAAACCGCCAGCCGATCGTCGTGTCGTGGATCTCCGCGCGCCGCGAGAAGGCTTGGTCGGCCTTAGGCATCACAAGGGGCGCGCGGCTCATGCTCTCGGCGCCGCCGGCGATAATCAGGTCCGCCTCGCCGCAGCGGATTGCGCGCATGCCGGCGATGACGGCATCCATCCCCGACGCGCACAGCCGGTTGATCGTGTGTCCGCTGACGCTTGCCGGCAGCCCTGCGAGCAGCACCACCATCCGCGCCAGGTTGCGATTATCTTCGCCCGCCTGGTTGGTGGCGCCCAGGATGACCTCATCAAGCGACGACCAATCGATGCCCGCGTTGCGCTCCATGATCGCCGCGGCCGGGACCGCCGCCAGATCATCAGCGCGCACCGAGGAAAGCGCGCCGGCGAACTTGCCGATGGGCGTGCGCGTGTAGTCGCAAATGTAGACAGCGCGCTCGGTCATTGCACGAAAGCGGTCGCTTCGATCTCGACCACCGCCTCATCTTCAACGAGCGCCGAGACAACAACCATCGACATGGCGGGGAAGTGTTTGCCGAACACCTCGCGATAGGCTTCGCCCACCTCGCGCTGGTGCGCCAGATACTCTTGCTTGTCGGTGACGAACCAGGTCAGCCGCGTCACGTCGCTGGCTGTGCCGCCGGCCGCTTCAACGACGGCGACGATGTTTTTGAGTGCCTGCTTCATCTGTGGCACGAAGCCACCGTCGACGAACTTCTTGTCGCCGTCCCAGCCGATCTGGCCAGCGATCTGTAGCGTGCCGTCCTTGCTCAACATGCCGTTGGCATAGCCAACCGCCGACGCCCAACCGTCGGGATGGATCGTTCGGTGGGTCATGAGGCGTCTCCCAGACAGGATTGTAGTTTTGTGCGGAGCTCATCGGGCCATCGCGAGGGCCGTCCGCGTTCGTTGGTGTGGACAAGCGTCGAGCGTGTCTCGAAGCGTTTTTCATCGTCGCACAGGGCGGTCATCGCAAACTGCATGGAACTGTTGCCCACGGCGGTGACGACCAGCTGGAGCACCAGCGGGTCGCCATGGCGGCTGGGCGCGAGAAAGCGGGTCTCGATCTGTGCCGTTGGCACCGCGCGGCCCGACCCGTGCAGGCGCTCAAACGGCGTGCCGAGCACCACATCGAAGAACGCTTCAACACAGTCGTTCATCATCTCGAAATAGCGCGGATAGAACACGATCCCCGCCGGGTCGCAGTGCTTGAACATCACCTTTTGCGGCATCTCGAACACCATCAGACGCCCACATACTTCTCAGAGATCTCAGGTGTCAGCTCCGCGATCGATCCGGACCAGACGCTGCGGCCCTTCTCCACGATCACCGCCTTGTCGGAGACCGAAGAGAGCTCCTTGACCGATTTGTCGATCAAGAGGATCGCAACGCCCGTTTCCGCCTTCAGCTTCCGGATGGCGGCCCAAATTTCTTCGCGGATGATTGGCGCCAACCCTTCGGTCGCCTCATCGAGGATCAACAGGCGTGGGTTGGTCATCAGCGCCCGGCCGATGGCCAGCATCTGCTGCTCGCCGCCCGACAAAGAGGCCGCGCGCTGGTTCTCACGCTCGCCAAGGCGCGGGAACAGGGCGCAGACTGTTTGCAAGGTCCAAGCGCCTGGCCGTGCGGCGGCTGTCAGGTTTTCGCGCACGGTGAGCCCCGCAAAACACCGCCGACCTTCGGGTACCAGGCCCACACCACGCCGCGCCACCTTGTAGCTAGGAAGATCGTGCAGGCTTACATCGTCGAGCGTCAGCTTGCCCTCCGACCGGATCATCCGGCAGATCGCCTTGACCGTCGTGGTCTTGCCCATGCCGTTGCGGCCCATCAGGGCAGTCACCTCGCCTTCGGCCATCGTGAGGTCGACCCCAAACAGGGCTTGGCTGCTGCCATAGGTCGCCGTCAGCCCCTCGACCGTCAGAAAGCTCATGCCGCCTCTCCGAGATAGGCTTCGCGGACCTCTTTGCTGCTGCGCACCTCGTCGACCGTGCCCGTGGCGATGATCTTGCCGTAGACGAGCACGCTGATGCGGTCTGCGAGCGCGAACACCGCGTCCATGTCGTGTTCGACGAGCAAGATCGGCGCTTCTTGGCGCAGGCCATCGAGAAAGCCGGTAAGGTTCTTCGAGCCGGCAGCGCCGAGACCCGCCATTGGCTCATCCATGATGAACGCCTTGGGGGACAGTGTCAGCGCCACGGCCACTTCAAGCTGGCGGCGCTGCCCGTGGCTGAGATTGGCGCAGGTCACGTCTCTTTCGGCGATTAAGCCAACCCGTTCGAGCGCGGCTTCGGCGCGGGCGATCAGGTCGGCGGTCTTAAGCGCCGGCCGCCAAAACTGCCAAACACCCTGGGTCTCGCCGATGGCGCCCAGAACGGTGTTTTCGAGCACCGTATCTTCCATGCACAGCTGCGAGATCTGGAACGTGCGGCCCAGCCCCGCCTTGGCACGCGCTTGCGCCGGCAGGGCGGAGATATCGCGGCCAAGAAACTCAATGCGGCCCGAATCCGGCGCAAGCCCGCCGGAGATCTGATTGATAAGGGTCGACTTGCCCGCCCCATTGGGGCCGATAATGGCGTGGATTTCGCCCGCCCGCAGGTCGATCGACACATCGGACGTGGCTTGCAACGCGCCAAAGGCCTTGTTGAGGCCGTGCGTCGCCAGAACGGGCTGTCCGTCGGGTTGAGGCACTTGGTCAGACATGTGCCCCCTCCTTGCCGGTCAACAGACCGATTACCCCGCCGCGCGCGAAGAACACGATCGCCAGCATGATCAGGCCCAAGAAGATGTGCCAGTAGGTCGTCAGGCCGCCCAGGAAGTGCTCAAGCACCACAAAGATGCACGCGCCAATCACGGGCCCCATCAGGCGGCCCACGCCGCCAATAATGATCAAGATGATCAACTCGCCCGACAGGTGCCAGCTAAACATGGTTGGCGAGACGAAGCGGTTGAGGTCAGCGAACATCGCGCCGGCCAGCCCGGTGATCGCGCCCGACAAGACGAAGGCAACCAGCTTGAGATGCATCGGGTTGAGACCGACGGTCTCGACGCGCTTGGCGGTCTGCCGCGTGGCGTTCAGGGCCAGCCCAAAGGGCGAGGTTTGCAGCCGCGAGAACAGCAGCAGCACCACGCACAGGATGGCAAAGCAGATGCCGAAAAACTGGATGGGATCGAGCGTGTTGAGCCCGGGGAACTCGTTGCGCACATAGATCGACAGGCCATCCTCGCCGCCATATTGCGACCAGGAGATCGAGAAGTAGTAGAACATCTGCGCGAACGCGAGCGTGATCATGATGAAGTAGACGCCGCCGGTGCGCAGCACCAACTGGCCCATCAAAAACGCGATCACCGCCGACACCGCAATCGCGACCAGCCAGATGATCGGCATCATCTTGGTGCCGCCGGTCGAAAACAGGCCAAGGTCCAGCATCGTGAAGGTCTGCGCGTGATAGGCAAGGATGCCCATCGCGTATCCACCGAGGCCGAAAAACAGCGCGTGGCCGAAGCTGACCATGCCGCCAATGCCGAGGATCAGGTTCAGGCCTACGGCGGCCAGCGCGAGGATCACCGCCTTGGTTGCAAGGGTGATGGTGAAGGGCTCATCGACCATCACCGCCCATAGCGGTACCACCAGCAGACCGATCAGAACGGCTGCGTTGATATAGGTCTCGTTGAGCCTCATCCGCGTGCTCCGAACAGGCCGGTCGGCCGCCACACGAGGACCAATCCCATCAAAATGTAGATGCCCATGGAGGCGATGGCCGAGCCCGCTTGCTGGGCGGCGCCGGTCTCCATGAACAGTTTGAACAATTCAGGCAGGAACACCCCGCCAAGCGTGTCGGTAAGGCCCACTAGGATCGCGCCGATGAAGGCGCCGCGGATCGAGCCAATGCCGCCGATCACGATCACCACGAAGGCCAGGATCAGCACCGGTTCGCCCATGCCAACCTGTACCGATTGGATGGCGCCAACCAAAGCGCCCGCAAGGCCGGCAAGCGCTGCGCCGAGCGCGAAGACCAGCGTGTAGAGCTTCGAGATATCGATGCCGAGGGCGGCGATCATCTCGCGGTCGTTCTCGCCCGCTCGGATCTGCACGCCCAGGCGGGTACGCTCAACGAGCGCCCACAAACCCACGGCCACGGCTAGCCCAATCGCGATCAGCGTCAGCCGGTAAAGCGGATATTCGATGCCGCCCGGCAAGGTCACCGGCCCTGAGAGGGCGTCGGGCACATCGAGGAACAAAGGAAACGAGCCGAACACCCAGCGCGTGCCTTCAGAAAAGATCAGGATCAGCGCAAAGGTGGCCAGCACCTGGTCGAGATGGGCGGCTTTGTAGAGCCTTCGGATCACGACCATCTCGATCAAAACGCCCGCAAGCGCGGCTGCGCCAAGCGCGGCCATCAGCGCGAGCAGAAACGATCCCGTCGCCCCGGCAACAGCGGCCGCGGCGAAAGCCCCCACCATGTACAGCGAGCCATGGGCAAGGTTGATCAGCCCCATCACGCCGAAGATCAGCGTGAGCCCGGCCGCCATGAGAAAAAGCATGACGCCCAGCTGGAGGCCGTTGAGGACCTGTTCAACTATCAGGATCGTGGACATGGGAACTCCAGGTTCCCCCTGCCCCGGTGGGGCAAGGGGAGGGTCGCGAGGACCGCTTACATTTGGCAGTCGCCAACGTAGGCGTCGGAGTGGTTTTCAAGCGCGACACCGATGATCCGGTTGGTGAAGATGTCACCTTCTTGGACGACTTCGCGGGCGTAGATCGTCTGGATCGGATGGTGGTTGGCCCCGAATTCGAACGGCCCACGGGTGCTGTCGAAATCGGCGGCCCGAAGCGCGTCGCGGAAGGCATCCGCATCCGACGGTTCGGCGACCTCTAGGGCCGACAGCAGAAGGTTCGCCGTATCAAAGCCCTGGCTCGCATAGAGCGATGGCAAACGGTCATACGCTTCGACAAACGACTCGACGAACGCGGCGTTGGTCGGGTTGTCGATGTCCTTGTTCCACTGCGAAGTGTTCACCACGCCAAGCGCCGCATCGCCAACCGCTTGCAGGATGCCCTGGTCGAAGCTGAACGCCGGGCCGATCACCGGGATATCGACGCCGCTGTCGGCATATTGCTTGAGGAAGGAAATCCCCATGCCGCCAGGCAAGAAGAAGAACACGCTGTCCGCGCCGCTGGCACGGATCTGGGCGATTTCTGCGGCATAGTCGGTCTGGCCCAGTTGGGTGAACACTTCACCGGCCAGATCGCCTTCATAGATGCGCTTGTAGCCGGTCAGCGCGTCGGTGCCGGCGGGATAGTTTGGCGCCAGGATGAAGCTGTTGCCGTAGCCGGCGCTGTTCGCATAGGCGCCGGCGGCTTCATGCAGGTTGTCGTTCTGCCAGGCGACGTTGAAATAGTTCTGGTTGCAGGCCCGGCCGGCAAGCGGCGAGGGGCCAGCATTGGGCGACAGGTAGAACACGTTCTGCGCAACGGCCCCGGGAATGACGGCCATGGCAAGGTTGGACCAGATGATGCCCGTCATCACGTCCACACGCTCAGACTGGATCAGCCGGTCGGACAGCTGCACCGCGAGGTCCGGGCGCCGCTGATCGTCTTCGATCACGACTTCAATATCGTCGCGGCCAGACTGTTCTATGGCCAGCATAAAGCCGTCGCGAACATCGAGCCCGATGCCAGCACCGCCACCCGACAGTGTTGTGATCATCCCAACCTTGACCTCGGCCAAGGCTTGCGGCGCTTGCATCAGCACAGCAGCTGCAGCCGCCGTTATCAAAAGCTTGTTCATTACTCCCTCCTGTTTCTAGTGAGCAGAAAATGCGATTGTTGTTAGTGTTCTTTCTATTCCGTCGATCTGACTTATATTGTCGCTTATGAATCGACCGATATCTTCTGTCTTCGGGACATAGATCTTCAAAAGAAGGTCAAACTCGCCGCTGGTTGAATACATTTCTGAGTATTTTTCATCCCAGGATAGTTTATTCGCCACATCGTACGTGCTTCCGGGTTTGCACTGTATTTGAACGAAAACACAGATCATTTTAGAGCTCCGCTTTCTTGAGCTTGAAGCGTTGTAATTTGCCCGTCTGGGTCTTTGGCAGACTTGAGCAATAGCGAATTGACCGTGGATATTTGTACGGCGCAATGGTCGCCTTCACATGCGCCTGCAGAAGTTCCGTGGTCTCCGGGCTCGCGAGCGCGGGATCAGTCAGCACGATATGCGCTTCGACGATCTGACCACGGTCGGTATCCGGTGCCGCGACGACGGCGCACTCACCGACGACATCATGGGCCAAAAGCGCCGCCTCGACCTCCGGGCCGGAGATGTTGTAGCCGGCTGAGACGATCATATCGTCGCTGCGGGCGGCGAAGTGGAAGTAGCCCTCTTCGTCCTTGCTGAAACAGTCGCCGGTCAGGTTCCATCCGCCGTCGACATAGTCGGCCTGGCGGCTGTCATTGAGGTAGCGGCAGCCCGTTGGCCCGCGCACCGCAAGCCGTCCGATCTCGCCGACCGGTGCTTCGGTCCCATCATCTTTGAGAACCTTGGCTTCGTAGCCCCCAACGGGTTTGCCGGTGCAGGCCGGCCGGTGGTCGTCGAAGCGGTTGGAGATGAAAATGTGTAGGAGCTCTGTGGCGCCGATACCATCGAGCATCGGCTTACCGGTCTGCTTGATCCAGTCATCATAGACCGGCTTGGGCAGCGTCTCGCCCGCCGACACGGCGGCACGGAGCGATGATAGGTTCGCGCCATCCTCCATGGCCCGCAGCATCACCCGGTACGCCGTCGGCGCGGTGAAGCACACCGTCGCGCCGTATTTCTCGATGATCTCGATGAGGTTGGGCGGCGAAGCCTGCTCGAGCAAGGTCGCCGTGGCGCCAAAGCGCAGCGGGAAGATCGCCAAGCCGCCCAGCCCAAACGTGAAGGCCAGCGGAGGCGAGCCGACAAACACATCGCTTGGCTCGACCTGCAAGATTTCCTTCGCGTAGCCGTCAGCGATGATCAGAAGGTCGCGATGAAAGTGCATCGTCGCCTTCGGCTCACCGGTCGACCCAGACGTGAAACCGAGCAGCGCCACATCGTCACTGCTGGTCTTTACCGCGTCGAACTGCACGGACTTTTCGAGCGAAAGCCGGTCGAGTTCCGCGTCATGGTTTGAGGTGCCGTCAAAGCCAACGACGCGCTTGAGGAAGGCGCTATCCTGCGCGCAGGCCTCCATCTCGTCCATCAACCGCGTGTCGCACAGCGCGAACTGGATCTCGGCCTTGTCGACATATTTCGCCAGTTCGCCCGCGCGTAGCATCGGCATGGTGTTGACCACCACGGCGCCGACCTTCGTGGCTGCGAGCCAGCAGGCGACCATGGCCGGATTGTTGGCCGAGCGGATGAGCACCCGGTTGCCGGGCTGCACACCGATATCGTCGACCAGCGCGTTGGCGAGCCGATTGGTCCAATCGGTCAGCTCCTTGTAGGTTCGCTGGCGTCCATTGCCGATCAACGCGGTGTTGTCACCAAAGCCGCGCGCCACCATCGCATCGGTCAATTCGTGCCCAACGTTCAGCGTGGCTGGGTAGTCGAACCCATCGAGCAGAAGCTCAGGCCAGTCCGATGCGGCCGGCAGATTGTCCCGGGCGAATGTGTCGGTATGGGCGGATGAACCTAGCATGCGGCCGCTCCTTCAAAACTCTTCAGGCACTGCCTGGCGATGACGACTTTTTGGACATCCGTCGCGCCTTCGTAGATGCGCAGTGCCCGGATCTCGCGGTAGAGCCTTTCAACTGTCGTGCCAGACTTGACGCCATCGCCGCCGAACAGCTGGACAGCCTTGTCGATGACGGTTTGTGCCTGCTCGGTGGCGAACAGTTTGGCCATGGCCGCTTCGCGCGTCACACGGCTCGCGCCATTGTCGCGGGTCCAGGCGGCGCGGTAGATCAGCAGGGCGCTGGCATCGATATCGAGCGCCATGTCGGCAATGTGGCCCTGCACCATCTGCAGTTCCGATAGGGCCGCGCCTTGGACTTTGCGGGTCACCACCCGCTCCAGCGCCGCATCGAGCGCCTGGCGTGCGAAGCCCAGCGCTGCGGCAGCGACGGTCGAACGAAAGACATCGAGAACCGACATCGCGATTTTGAAGCCCTGGCCGCACGTGCCGATCATCGCGCTCGCGGGGATGCGCACATCGGTGAACCGCAAGGTCGCCAGCGGATGGGGCGCGATGGTCTCAAGCCGCTCTACGATCTCGAAACCCGCGGCATCGGGGGTGAACACAAAGGCTGACATGCCCTTGGCGCCAGGCTGTTCGTTGGTGCGGGCAAACAGGGTATAGACGTCTGCAATCCCGCCATTGGAGATCCAGGTCTTCTCGCCATTGAGGACATAGCTGTCCCCGTCGCGCGTGGCGGTCATGGTGTTGTTGGCAACGTCTGAGCCGGAGCCGGGCTCGGTGAGCGCAAAGGCGGCGATGGCCTCGCCCGCTTGCGCCTTGGGCAGCCAGGCGGCCTTCTGCGCGTCGGTGCCAAACAGCGAGATCGCGCCCGTGCCGAGCCCCTGCATGGCAAAACAGAAGTCAGCCAAGCCGTTGTGCCGCGCCAAGATCTCACGCGCCAAGCACAGTTTGCGCACGTCGAGCGAACCGTCCGCGCTGGCGGTTGGCTGCAACAGGCCAGCCTTGCCCAGCAGCGTCGCAAGCTGGCGGCAGGCAGCGTCTGTGTCACCGTGATGGTTGGGCAAGGTGGCGGCCACGGCTTCCACCTCGGCAGCCCAAGCGCGATGCTCGTCGTCAAAGAAGGGCCAGTCGAGGTAGGTCCGGTCCGCCATCAGTCGCCCTCAAAAACCGGTTTCTGCCGGGCGACGAACGCGTCATAGGCCCGGGTGAAGTCTTGGGTCTGCATGCAGATGGCCTGCGCTTGCGCTTCCGCCTCGATCGCCTGCTCGATCGACATCGACCATTCCTGCGCGAGCATGGTCTTGGTCATCATGTGCGCGAAGTTCGGTCCCGCCGCGATTTGCGCAGCCACCTCATCGGCAGCGCCATCGAGGGCATCGGCTTCGACAAGCTGGTTGTAAAAGCCCCAGCGCTCGCCTTCTTCGGGGGTCATGAACCGGCCGGTGTACAGAAGCTCAGCCGCACGTCCTTGCCCGATGAGGCGCGGTAGAATCGCGCAAGCGCCCATGTCGCAGCCAGCAAGGCCAACACGGGTGAACAGGAAGGCGCATTTGGCGCCCGGCGTGGCGATCCGCATGTCCGACGCCATCGCGATGATCGCGCCTGCCCCAACGCAGATGCCGTCAATCGCGGCGATCACCGGCTTGCCGCAATTCACAATGGCTTTGACCAAGTCGCCGGTCATCCGCGTGAAGGCGAGAAGCTCCTTCATGCTCATCTTGGTCAGCGGGCCGATAATGTCGTGCACATCGCCGCCCGAGCTGAAATTGCCGCCATTGGAGGCGAAGATGACGGCCTTTACATCGTCATCATAGGGCAGCGCGCGGAACCAATCGCGCAGCTCGGCATAGCTTTCGAAGGTCAGCGGGTTCTTGCGGTCGGGCCGATCAAGGGCAACCGTCGCCACCCCGTTGGCCGCCACTGAGCAGCGGAAATGGGTTGGGGCCTCAGCCATCGGCGCCCGCCATTTGCGGCTCGGTGAGGTTCAACTCGCCTGCCAATGTCCGGGCCTCTTCGGCGGAGAAGTCGGCAAGCAGTTCGGAGATCCAGGCCTCGTGAGCGTCCGCCTGGCGCTTGAACTCCTCGCGGCCCTTGCGGGTCAGCTGCACGCGTGTGGCGCGGCGGTCACCGGGCACCGGAACGCGTACCAGCATGCCGCTCTCGGCGAGCTTATCGACAATGCCTGTCACGCTACCGTTTGAGACGCGCAACATGCCCGAAATCTGGTGCATCTTGAGCCCATCATCGAACCGCGACAGCGCGGCCAGCACATCGAAGTGCGGAAGCGTCGTGTTGAAATCGTCGCGGAACTTCCCGCGCAGCGTGGCTTCAATCAGCCGCGTCGATTTCAGCATGCGCAGCCACAGCCGCAGCCGTTCCTTGGATGGCTCTTCAAGTGGCAGGTGCGAGGGTGCGGTCTTCATATCTCTCCCCCTGAGACACTGAGCGCGTGGCCGTTGATGGACGCGGCGCCGGCCGATGCGAGAAACAGCGCGGTCGCCGCCACTTCTTCGGGCGCGATCAGGCGGCGCATGGGGTTGGCCGCCACCACCATGTCCATGGCCTTCGGTTCATCGACGCCGAACTTCTTGGCGACCCCCTGGGCGGCGCCGGCCGCCAGGTCAGTGTCAACAAAGCCCGGGCAGATCGCGTTGCAGGTGATGCCGGCCTTGGCGACCTCTTTCGCCGTCGAACGCACCAGGCCCAGCACGCCGTGCTTCGCGGCGGCATAAGCGCTCAGCGTGGCGCCGCCTTGCAGCGAGGCGGTCGAAGCGATCGCGATCAGACGCCCACCTTGGCTCATGTTGCCACCTTGGCCCATGCTCCGGAGTGCGCCGCGAAAAGTCAGAAACACGCCGGTTAGGCTCACCGCGAGCGTCTCGTTCCAATCGGACAGGGATAGGTCGACCAGCTTGGCGGTGCGCGCGATGCCGGCATTGGCAACCACCACATCGAAGGGCTGTTCGAATAGCGCGTCGACGGAGGCCTCGTCGGTCATGTCGGCTTGTAGCGCCGTCATGGCATGGCCCTCGGCGGTCTCTTCCAACGCGTCGAGGCGCCGCCCGCAGATCGTCACCGCGTCACCTTCGGCGGCAAACGCACGCGCGATGGCCCGGCCGATGCCAGACCCGCCACCGGTGACAAGCACACGCCTCATGCGCGCCCTGCCATTTCAAGTTCTTTGTCGGCAAGCCGCCAGGCCTGGTCGCGGCCCGCCGCATAAGGCTTCGGCCAGGCTTCCAGCCGATCGCCCAGCGACGTCCCTGCGCGCAGCGTCCAATAGGGGTCGCTCAGATGCGGTCGCGCGAGGCAGACGAGATCCGCCCGTCCGGCCATCAGGATCGAGTTCACATGGTCCGGCTCGGTAATGTTGCCGACCGCCATGGTCTTGATCCCGCGCTCGTTGCGAATGCGATCGGAGAACGGGGTCTGGAACATGCGGCCGTAGACGGGCCGTGCCTCAGTTGAGGTTTGCCCCGCCGACACATCAATAATGTCCGCGCCGGCCGCCGAGAACATGTCGGCGATTGCAACGGCGTCTTCGGCGGTGATGCCTTCGTCGCCCACCCAGTCGCTCGCCGAGATGCGCACCGCCATCGGCTTGTGCTCGGGCCAAACGGCGCGCACCGCTGCAAACACCTCAAGCGGGTAGCGCATGCGGTTCTCGAGGCTGCCGCCATAGGCATCCTGGCGATGGTTCGACACAGGCGAGATGAACGACGACAGCAGATAGCCGTGCGCGGCGTGCAGTTCGATCATGTCGAACCCGGCGCGCTCTGCCATTTGGGCTGCGGCGACGAACTCGTCCTTCACCGCGGCCATCTGTTCGGTGGTCATCTCTTGGGGCACCGCATTGTCGTCCGACCACGCGATCGGCGACGCGGACATCAGCGGCCAGTTGCCACTTTCAAGCGGTTGGTCCATGCCCTCCCACCCGATCCGGGTGGAGCCTTTGCGACCGGCATGGCCGATCTGACAGCAGATCTTGGCCTCGGTCTCAGCGTGCACAAACTGCGTCAAGCGCGCCCATGCGGCTTCGTGCTCGGGGGTATACAGGCCCGGGCAACCCGGCGTGATCCGACCGTCCGCCGATACGCATGTCATCTCGGTATAGACGAGCCCGGCGCCGCCTTTGGCACGTTCGCCGTAATGGATCAGGTGCCAGTCCGTCGGGCAGCCATCGACCGCCTTGTATTGCGCCATCGGCGAGACGACGATGCGGTTCTTGAGCTCCATGTCGCGCAGCTTGAAGGGCGCGAACATGGGCGGACGAACGGGGGCATTGGAGCCGGCGCCCGCCTGCTCCATGAACCAGCGCTCGGCGCTTTCAAGCCACTGCTTGTCGCGCGCACGCAGGTTTTCGTGGCTGATCCGCTGCGAGCGGGTTAGCATCGAATAGTTCAGCTGAACGCTATCAAGGTCGAGATAGCGCTCCACGTTCTCGAACCATTCAAGCGAGTTACGCGCCGCGGATTGCAAGCGCAGCACCTCAAGGCGCCGCTCGCTTTCATAGCGCTCCAGTGCAGTCTCCAGATCGGGCTCGCTTTGCAGATACTCCGCAAGCGCGATCGCACTCTCCATGGCGAGCCGGCTGCCAGAGCCGATGGAGAAATGCGCGGTCGCCGCCGCGTCGCCCATCAGCACCACGTTCTTGTGGCTCCATTTGTCGCAAAGAACGCGCGGGAAGCGCAGCCAGGCCGAGCCGCGAATATGGTTCGCGTTGGTCATCAGCGGATGGCCGCCAAGATGATCCTTGAAGATCTCTTCGCACACCGCGATGGATTCGGCTTGGCTCATCTCGCCAAAGCCATAGGCATCGAAGGTCGACTGCGAGCACTCGACGATGAACGTCGCTGTCTCATCGTCGAACTGGTAGGCGTGCGCCCAAAGCCAGCCCTTGTCGGTCTGCTCGAAGATGAAAGTGAACGCATCATCGAATTTCTGGTGCGTTCCAAGCCACACGAATTGGCACAGCCGCTGATCGATCTGCGGCTTGAAGATGTCTGCAAACTCGTTGCGCGTCTTCGAGTTCAGGCCGTCGGCCGCGATGACTAGGTCATAATCATCCATGTAGGCCGAGGCGCTGTCGACTTCCTGCTCGAAGTGAAGATTGACGCCAAGCTCACGGGCCCGCGCTTGCAAGATCAGCAAAAGCTTGTGGCGCCCAATGCCGCAAAACCCGTGGCCGCTCGACACGGTGCGCTTGCCGTCATGGACCAGCGCAACATCATCCCAATAGGCGAAGTTGTCGCGAATGGTTTGAGCACTGACCGGGTCGTTGGCCGCAAGGTTGCCGAGCGCTTCATCGGACAAAACAACGCCCCAGCCGAAGGTGTCATCGGCGCGGTTGCGCTCGAGAACATCGACTTGCGCGCTGGGGTCGCGCAGCTTCATCGAAATCCCAAAATACAGGCCCGCCGGGCCGCCACCTAGGCACGCAATGCGCATCCACATCGCTCCTTTGCGTTGATCTGACGAAAAACGTAGAGCAGGAAAAAAAACATTTCAAGTTGAAATATTTTAATATTGAAGTATTTTGTCAGACGGTATTGATAGGCAAAGCCGCTAGGGAGTCAGACATGAACATAGCCACGCCGATCCAGTCCGCCGAAGAGCAAGCGCGCGCCAAGCACCCGACGCTGAAGTGGGATGACCCCTTCCTTCTCGAAGCGCAGCTGAGCGAAGAAGAGCGTCTGATCCAGGAGGCCGCCCACGCCTACGCGCAAGACGGTTTGATGAGCCGCGTGCAAGAGGGTAACCGCCACGAGATCTTCGAGCGCGAGATCCTCACCGAGCTCGGTGAGTTGGGCTTTCTCGGCGCCACGATCCCCGAAGAGTATGGCGGCGCGGGCGCCAACTATGTCTCTTACGGCCTGATCGCCCGCGAGGTTGAGCGCGTGGACAGCGGCTACCGCTCGGCCATGTCGGTGCAAAGCTCGCTCGTGATGCATGCGATCTTCGCCTACGGCACAGAGGCGCAGAAAACCAAGTACCTGCCCAAGCTCGCGACCGGTGAGCTGGTCGGCTGCTTTGGCCTCACCGAACCCAATGCCGGCTCTGACCCCAGCAGCATGCTGACGCGCGCAAAAGTGGTCGATGGCGGCTACTCGGTGTCCGGCTCTAAGACCTGGATCACCAACTCGCCCATCGCCGATGTGTTCATTGTCTGGGCCAAGTCCGACGCGCATGACGGTGCGATCAAAGGCTTCATCCTCGAAAAGGGCATGAAGGGCCTCGAAGCGCCGAAGATCGAAGGCAAGTTCTCCCTGCGTGCCTCGACGACCGGCATGATCCAGATGGATGAGGTCTTCGTGCCCGAAGACAACCTGTTGCCTCATGTCAGCGGCTTGGCCGGCCCGTTCGGCTGCCTCAACCGCGCGCGCTACGGCATTGCCTGGGGGGTGATGGGGGCCGCTGAAGCGTGCTTCCACGCCGCGCGCACCTACACGCTAGACCGCAAACAGTTCGGCAAACCTTTGGCGCAGACCCAGCTCGTGCAGAAGAAGCTGGCAGACATGCAAACCGAGATCGCGCTCGGCTTGCAGGGCGCTTTGCAGCTGGGCCGCATGTTCGATGATCACACCGCGCCAGTTGAACTGATCAGCCTGATGAAGCGGAACAATTGCGGCAAGGCGCTCGACATCGCGCGGGTCGCCCGCGACATGCATGGTGGCAACGGCATCAGCGACGAGTATGGCGTCATCCGCCACGTCATGAACCTTGAGGCGGTCAACACCTATGAGGGCACGCATGATGTGCACGCCCTGATCCTTGGCCGCGGCATCACGGGCCTGCAAGCGTTCGCCTAATGGCTGTCAGCGTTGAGACGCACGATGGCCTGGCCATCGTCACCATCGACAATCCGCCGGTAAACGCGGCGAGCCACGCCGTCCGATCCGGCCTGATGGACGCCATTGCCCGCACCGAAGCGGATTCTGAGGTCGGCGCGGTGGTCCTACGCGGCGCGGGCCGCACCTTCACCGCGGGCGCCGATGTGCGCGAGTTCGACAAGCCACCGATCGAACCGGTTCTCGCCGATGTGGTGCTTGCCATCGAAGCGACCAGCAAGCCTTGGGTCGCCGCGCTGCATGGCACCGTGCTCGGTGGCGGGCTCGAGCTTGCCTTGGGCTGCCACTATCGGTTGGCGGACGAGAGCACATCGCTTGGCTTGCCCGAAGTGACGCTCGGCCTGATCCCCGGCGCTGGCGGCACAGTTCGGCTGCCTCGGCTGATCGCTGCCGATCACGCGCTGACCATGGTCGCTGGCGGCAAACCCATAGGTGCCGACAAGGCGATGCAATGGGGGCTGATCGACAAGATGGTCAGCGGTGACCTGACCGACGCGGCCCAAACCTTCGCCCACGCCATCAAGGCCGCGCCCCTGCCGCAACCATTGGCCCAGCGTCAACCGCTGGGCGGCGCCGACTACGATGCCCTGGAGCGCCGGGCCGAGAGCACCCGCAAGCGCGCTAAGGGAACCAAGGCGCCATCGGCCGCCATCGAGGCGGTGCTCAACGCGCTCCGCTTGCCCGCCAAGGATGCACTGGCCGCCGAGCGCAAAACGTTCCTCGACCTAAAGGCCGACCCGCAATGCGCCGCCCTGCGCCACATCTTCTTCGCTGAACGCTCGAGCGGGAAGCTGCCCGAACTCAAAGACATCAAAGTGGAAAGCCTCACCAAGATCGGGGTGATCGGCGGCGGCACCATGGGTGCTGGCATCGCCGCGGCGTGCCTTCTTGCCGGCCTCGACGTGTCGCTCATCGAGCGCGACGAGGACGCCTTAGAGGCGGGCAAGACCCGGATCACCGGCATTCTGTCGGACAGCCACCGCCGCGGTCTTTTGGATGACGCGGCCCTGCAAGCGGCGCTGGGCCGGCTCACCTGTTCGACCAGCTACAGCGCACTGGCCGATGCGCAGCTGATCATCGAGGCCGTTTTTGAAGACATGGACGTCAAGGCGGGCGTGCTCAGCGCCATTGATGCCGCCGTCGGGCCCGAGGCTGTCATTGCGACCAACACGTCGTACCTCGACATTGCCCAGCTGGCGGCGAGCACAGCCCATCCCGAGCGCGTGATCGGGCTGCACTTCTTTTCGCCCGCCCACATTATGAAGCTTCTCGAAGTGGTTCTCCCCGACGGCGTCTCCCCCCACGCCGCGGCGATGGGCTTCGCCCTGGGCCGGCGCCTCAAAAAGATCGCTGTGCCTTCGGGCGTCTGCGAGGGCTTTATCGGCAACCGCATCATGTCGGCCTACCGCCGCGAGTGCGAATATATGGTTGAAGACGGCGCCATGCCCTGGGATGTCGATGAAGCCATGCGGGCCTTCGGCTTTCCCATGGGCATCTTCGAAATGCAGGACCTTGCTGGGCTCGACATTTCGTGGGCGACCCGCAAGCGCCAGGCGGCCACCCGCGACCCCAACCAGCGCTATGTCGATCTCGGCGATAAGCTGTGCGAGGCGGACCGGTTTGGCCGCAAGAACGGCAAGGGCTGGTACGACTATGTGGACGGCAAGGCGACCAAGTCTCCTTGGGTTGAAGAGCTGGTGCTGCTAAACGCCAAAGCCAAGAACGTAACCCGCAATCCTATCTCGCAAGCCGAGATCACCAAGCGCATTATCGATGCCATGCAAAGCGAAGCGCGCGCCATTCTTGCCGAAGGCATCGCGCGGCGCCCCGAAGACGTCGATGTGGTGATGGTCAATGGCTATGGGTTCCCGCGCTGGCGCGGCGGCCCGATGTTCATGCTCGAACACCCCGCCGAATAGGGGCTGATTCAGCCCCAATAGGGCGTCTCGCCCTGCACCATGCCGCGGTAGAGAACCCGGCGGCCGACCACATCACTGTGATCGGCGGCGTGCAGCGTGCAGCGATTGTCCCAGATCACCACATCGCCGGGCCGCCAGACATGGCGATGCTTGAGGTGCCGACGGATCGACCGCCGATAGAGGAGCGGGAGCAAGCCCGTCCGGTCCCCCGCGTTGGCGCGGGGCTTCAGCCGCTTCATCCGCGCAACAGAGCTCAGATATAGCGCGAAGCGCTTGGAGTCCGGGTGCTTCCTGAACAGCGGATGCCAGGTTTGGGTGGCATCCTCGACGCCCGTCGCAACGTGCAGCACAGCGGCATCCATCAGCGCTTCGCGCACGCGCGCCGGCAGCGCCTCAGCCGCTTCGAACTGATTGGTGAACAGCGTCGCCCCGCCCTGCTGGGGCACGTCGACGGCGTACAGCGCGCTATAGGCCGGCGGGCGCGGCACATAGCTGGTGTCGGTGTGAAAGACGCTGCGCGGCGGCACCTTGCGCCCGACATTCGAGACCACATTGAGCATGGGCAGGCCCTCCACGGGGGTCTCGCCCTGCGTGAACATCGGCGTGCCGAGCGCCTCGATCAGCGCGTAAAACGCCTGCGCGCTGGGCAGTGGCTCGGCCAGCTTCACGACACCAAGGTCCGCCAAACGCTGACGGATCACAGCCGGGTCGAGCGACACCTGTTCGATCGGTTCAAAGGGCCTCTGAGAGAGGCCATCCATTGCGGAGGGCATTAGCCGAACACGGCGCTCTTAAGGTCGCCGGTCACGGTCAGGTCCGCGTCGCCATAGTCCTGGTCGGCCGTGTTGGCGCCGGGATAGGCGACAACCCGCAGGCCGGCCGCTTTGGCCGATACGGCTCCGGGGGCGTTGTCTTCAATCGCGGTCACCTCGGCTGCAGCGAGATCGAAATAGCCCAGCGCATGATGGTACGCCGAGGGGGACGGCTTCTGCGGCAGTCCGAGCGCTGACGACATCACAAGGTCGAAGCGGTCCGGCGCCAATTCCGGCGTGTTGCGCAACACCAGATCGAGTGCTGCTTTATCGGTCGTGGAGACCAGCGCCAGCTTCAAGCCGGCGTTCTTCGCTTCACCGATTACCGCGGCGACGCCGGCGCGCGCTGGCGGCTTCTCTTCGGCGAGGCCTTTGTGAAACAGCGCCACCTTCGTGGCGTGGACGGCGCCGGCATCGACCTGTGCGCCGTGGGTTTCGGCAAATCGTGCGACGCGCGCTTTGCCGCCGGAAATGGCGAGCATGTCGCGATAGGTCTCACGGTCCCAGTGCCAGTCGAGCCCATGCTCGCGGAAGGCTTGGTTGAAGCAGTTGCGTTGCAGTTCAGACGTTTCGACAAGCGTGCCGATCGAGCCAAAAAAGACGGCTTTCATTGTATCATCCTTGGGGGGTGCGGGGTCTGCGCTAGAGCAGCGACAGAAGGTTGGATGTGCGCCGGACCGCGTCCGCGACATGGTAGCTGACCCGGCGCGCCTCAACGGGCAGGGTGACGGGCCCCGCCTCAAGGCAAACGCTAAACCGGCCCGGCGTCTCACGCGGC
This sequence comes from Devosiaceae bacterium MH13, assembly GCA_019192585.1. GTDB lineage: Bacteria > Pseudomonadota > Alphaproteobacteria > Rhizobiales > MH13 > MH13. The sequence continues at coordinate 26,070 of JAHCMG010000065.1, read as the reverse complement.
ACGAACGGCACCAGTGCACCTAGGCTCAGCGACCAGCGTTTCCAGGCCTCGAAATCGACGCCGTCGAGAAAGCGGACGCTGTTCTCCCATGCCAGATCAATCAGCTTGTCCTGTTTGCTGTCGAGCCGCTCGCACAAGGCCACTGCATCGCGCCGATCAGCCGGCAGCTCAGAGGCGATGAAGGCCAGATCATGGGCGCCGACATTGAGGTCGTAGACCGTGCGCCGGCCGCGACCGCGCAGCGGTTCCCAATGCATCTGAAAATGTGCCTCATCCCACATGCGGTTGGCGTTGAGCCGCCCATAGGCCGGCTCATAGCGCGTCGCGACAAACGGCTCGCCATGGAACGTGCCAAGATAGTCGGCGACATAGTCCGCAAGCAGCAGCGCCACATCGTGGATCGAACTCGCGCGAACTGGGGCACTGCCTTGCGCAAAAGGAGGGAGCCCGTTCTGGCTGCGGATGAACCGGGGCAGCAGTGTGAACGCTTCGCCCAGATCATCAGCAACATAGGTGTTGGGTTCAGCGGCTTGGCGGGAGCCGTCCACCGTGTCGACAAACATCGTGCTTTCCTATTCCGCCGCGACCGGTTGCAGGTCGTGCGACTCATCATCGTTGGAGGGCTTGGGTTCGCCTTTCTTGCCCTTGGCCGCTTTCTTCTCCTCTTTCAGGCGCAGCTTCTCCTCTTTTCGGATGCGCTTCTCATGTACGCGCTCTTTGCGCAGGTAAGTGTGGTAGAGAACCGGCACGCCGATCAGCGTGAGGATGGTTGCGAAGCCGAGCCCGGCCATAATGGCCACTGCCATCGAGGCGAAGAACGGGTCGGCGACAAGCGGCAGTAGGCCCAGAATGGTCGTGCCGGCAGCCAGCACCACAGGGCGCAGACGGCTCTTGGAGGCGTAGACAATGGCATCGCTTTGCAGCTTGCCATGCTCTTCCTTCTGAGCGTCGATCTCCTCGATCAGAACGATGCCGTTCTTGATCAGCATCCCTTTCAGCGACAGAAGGCCCAGCAGCGCCGTGAAGCTGAACGGCAACCCGGTGAACAAGAGGCCAAGCGCCACGCCGTTCACGGCCATCGGAACCACGGTCCAGATCACGAAGGTCTGGCGCAGTTTGCCGAACACCAGGATCGTCAGCAGCAGCATCGCGCCGAAGGCGAGGGGCATCTGGCTTGCCAAGCTTATTTGCGCTTCGGTCGAGCTTTCATATTCGCCGCCCCATTCGAGCGTGTAGCCCGGCGGGATGGCAATCGCCTCGATCTGCTCGCGAACCTCACCGAATGCGGTCGGCGGCATCACGCCGGGAGGCGTGAAGGACTGTACCGAGATCGTCGGCACGCGGTTGCGGCGCTCTATCAAGGTGTCCCGCACCTCTACATCGAACCCATCGATCACCTGCTCGAGCGGCACATAGTCCTGGGTGGCGCGCGAGAAGACCTTCTGATCGAGCACCAGCCCGTTTTCTGTCTGCTCCTCGCGGGGCGTGCGGACCAGGATCGGGATCAGCCGGTCTTGCTCGCGGAATACGCCCGCCCGCAGACCATCGGTCGCAATCGCGATCGATTGGGACACGTCGGCCCGGGTGACACCGAGGGCCTGCGCGCGCTCGGCTGCGAAGATCGGTTGCACGGTCAGTTCGCGCTCGCGCCAATCGATCCGCTCGGTGAGCAGATTGTCCGTCGCCGTCTCGAAGACGAGCTGCGCTTCGTCCGCAAGTTCGCGCAGGACGTTCGGGTCCGGCCCCGAAATGCGCACCTCGACATCGGCGCCAACCGGCGGGCCGTAGATGATCTGCTGCGTGCGCACTTCGGCCCATGGCAGCGCGTCGAGCGCGAACGCATCGAGGTCAGCGCGCAGCGCTTCGACCGCCTGGAAGCTCTCGGCGCGGATGATGATCTGCCCATAGGCAGGGTCACGATCCGATGGCGTATAGGTAAGCGTGTAGCGCGAGAACGGGCCACCCGCCGAGCTGGTAAACGCCAACACGTCCGGCCTATCCGAAAGCCAATCCTCCACGACCGCGAGATCATCCGCCGTCTCGTGGATCGAGGTGCCCTGCGCCGCCTGATAGTTCAGGTAGAACAGCGGCGTGTTGGCGGGCGGAAAGAATTGCTGCGTGACCAGGCTCATCGCCCACATGCAGGTGACAGTGATGCCGATCAGCGCCGGGATCACGAGCCAGCGGACCGCCAGCGCGCCGCGCACCAGGCCGCCATACATGCGGAAGAACAGCGTGTCGTACGGGTCCTTGCCCTCGGCAAGACCGCCCACCTTGAACATGTAGCTTGCGAACAGCGGCGTGACGGTCACGGCGAGGAGCCAGCTGAGCATCAGCGAGATGCCGATCACGGCGAACAGAGAGAACAGGAACTCGCCCGAGCTGTCGGGGCTCAGCCCGATGCCGGCAAACGCCAGGATGCCGATGACGGTCGCGCCAAGTAGCGGGAACTGCGTCTTGCGCGCGACCTCGGCTGCAGCATCCTTCGCCTTGCGGCCCTTCCGCATCTCCACCTGCATGCCCTCGGCGACAACGATCGCGTTGTCGACCAGCATGCCCATGGCGATGATCAGCGCGCCGAGGCTGATCCGTTCGACCTTGATGTCGAACAGGTTCATGAAGAAGAAGGTGAAACTCACCGTGAGGAGCAGTGAAACGCCGACCACGATCGCCGAGCGCCAGCCCATGAACAGGGCCAAAACGCCGATCACGATGCCGACCGAGATGAGAACGTTTTGGAGTGACTCCGCGTTCGCCGCATCGACGACCCGGTGCTGCTCGTAGATCGGCGAAAGCTCAACGCCCAAGGGCAGGACGCCCTCAAGGGCCGTGATCTTTTCCTCGATCGCTTGGCCGACCGTGACGATGTTGGCGCTGGTCAGACCGGCAATCGCCAGCGTGAAGCCTTGCTCGCCATTGTGGCGGATGATTTGGCTCGGCTGGTCGACGCGCGCGCGGTAGACGTTCGAGAAATCAGTGAGGTTGAGCACCTCGCCTTGAACACCAAAGGTCAGGCGCGAGATGGCCGACACACTGTCGTCGGGCTCGGGGGAATCGATCTCGACCTGGCGGCCGTCAGAGGATGCTTCACCGGTCACGTTCAGCGCGTTGGCCTGTTGAACTGCGGAGATGATTGCGCCGGGGTCGACGCCGAGATTGGCAAGCGAGGCTTGCGAGGGCTCGATGTAGATCGCTTCCTCAGGCAGACCCGCAGCCTCAACATTGGCGACGCCCGGAACGGTCAGCACCTCGCGGCGCAGAAAGGTCGCGATCTCCCAGACCTGGGCGTCTGAGAAGCCTGGGGCTTTGACGGCGTAGAAAACGCCAAACACATCGCCGAAACTGTCATTGATGGTGGGCGGCAAGGCACCCGGCGGCAGCGAGCCGCGCGCATTGTCGACGCGGTCGCGCAGATCGTCCCAGATCTGTGGCAGTTCGGTGCCGTCGAACGTGTCTTGCATCTCCACTTCAATGACCGAAAGGCCCGGCACATTGCGCGACAGGATGGTGTCGATCTCGCCCATTTGCTGGATTTCAGCCTCCAGCACTTCGGAGACTTCGCTCGCGACCTCAGAGGCGGACGCGCCGGGATAGGGGGTGATGACGAGCGCGGATTTGAGCGTGAAGGTTGGGTCTTCCAGCTTGCCCACGCCCGTATAGCCGGCGATGCCGCCGAACAGGCAGAACAGGATCAGAAGCCAGGTGTAGAGCGGCTTTTCGATGGAGGCGCGTGCGATCTGCATGGCTTATTCCTCCACACGAAGGCCGGTGAACCGGCGCACGTCCTGGCCATCGCGCAGAAGGTGCGCGCCGGTTTCGACGATCTCGACGTCGCTTGGAAGCCCCGTCACCGAGAAGCTGGTGCCATCAACGCTCGCGACCTCGACGGCGACAGCGCGCACGATGCCCTCATCGGCGCCTGCGGGTTCGAACACCATCACATAGGGCTGGCGCTGCTCGTCGGCGGCGATGGCCGTCGTTGGCAGAACCAGAGCGGGCTGCGGTGCGGGCAGCGCCGCCGTGATGGTGACCGAACTGCCAGGGAGGAGAGCAGTCGCGGCACCATCCGGCAGCGCAAGGTCGGGAAGGGAAAGTGTGAAGGTGTAGCTCTGGCCGACGGCCTCTGTGTCGGCTTCGAACTCGACGATCTCGAGCTTTGTCGGCTCGCTAGAGCCAGGAAGAATGGCGGTGAAGGCAACGTCAGCGCTCATCGGCAGGCGCTGGACGAGGCGCTCGGGCACATCGATTTCAACCCGCATCTGCGAGATGTCGTGCACCCGCACGATGGGCAGGCCGGGCTCGACGATCACATGGTTCGCGGTGATCCGCTCGGCGATCAGCGCCCGGTAGGGTGCGGTGATTGTGGCGTCTTCCAAAGCGTCGCGCGCTTCGCGCAAGGCGACCTCGGCAAGGTCCCGAGCGCTGCGCGTGTCTTCAGCGGCCGTTGCCGGGCCAACGCCGCGATCGGCAAGCTGGTTGGCGCGCTGATAGGCGCGCTCGGCTTGCTCCAGCTGGATTTCGGCCCGCTCCACGGCGCGCTCGAAGGGTGCCAGGTCGAGCTGCGCCAACAGCGCGCCCTCTTCGACCACAACGCCCTCATCGACGGGAAACTCCGTCAGCGTCCCATTGAGAGGGAAGGCGAGGTTTGCGGTTTCCCGGGCCACGACGCGGCCAAAGAAATTGCGTTGCAGAACCGTCTGCTCTGCGCCGGGTGTCATCAGCTCCACGGCGCGGATCACCGGCAGAACTGCTTCGGCCTCAGGCTCGGGCTCAGGTTCGGCGAGCGCTTGCTCTTCCGCTAGCGCCTCTTCATCAGCGCCCATGCCGACCATCGCGAGCACATCGCCTAAAAGCGCGTCAAACGAGAAGCCGGCCTCTTCCGCAGCCTCGCTTTGCTCTGCTTGATCAGCAGCCTGTTGGCCCGCCGCGGGGGTTGCAACCGCCAACATCAAAGCCGCAACCGAGGCTCCGGCCGTCATTCGTATTTTTCCCAGTGTGGAAACTTGCATCACTGTTATCCTCGCCATACATCTGGTGTCGGTTACGTACCGACCGGTCGGTTGGTTTATAGATAAGGAAAAATACGTGGCAAGGCCTGCGCGCAAAGATGTTGAACACCTGCTGCCGACCCCTGACAGGATCGTCGAGACGGCAACGCAGCTGTTTTTGGAAACTGGCTATGCCGGCACATCCATGAGCGCGCTCGCCAAAGCGTGCGGGATCCAGAAGGCCAGCCTCTACCATCACTTCGAGAGCAAGGAGGCCGTGCTCTTCGCCTGCTTCCAGACGGGCTTCGCTGAAACGGTCGAGCGCATGCGCAGCGCCGCAGAGCGCACCGACCTCTCGTTTCAGGATCGCCTGCCGCTCGTCCTAGACGAGGTGTACGCCGCCATTGTCAGCTCCGGAGCGGGCCGCATGGCGCCGGTTGTCGCCGAGACCACCGGGCGGATCCCCGAAGTTGCGGAGCGCTTCAATGATGAGTTCATCGAAGAGATGCACGAGATCTTCGAGGTGTTTGCCAGGGACGGGATGGAGGCCGGCGAGTTCGAGCCCTTCGATCTCGGGGCGCTCGACCACGCCCTGTTCGGCGTGCCGGTGAACCTGACCTTGTGCCGCTCGATGTTCGCCAAGTTCCCCGACCTTGAGGAGCGTTATGCGGTGGAAACAGTCAAAGGCCAGCACCTGCAAATCCTCAGAAAGCTGCTGGGCTTGCAGGGCTGAGGCGCCCGGCGCTCTAGTCAAGCCGGTGCGAGCGTGGCAGGCCTTGCCGCTATGGCAGACCCTTCCACCCAAGCGCTGAACGTCGGCATCATCGGATGCGGCAACGTTTCGGCCACCTATCTGCGGCTCGCGCCGCTGTTCGCTCCGTTTACGATCAGTGCGGTGGCCGACCTTAATGCCGCGGCCGCCCAAGACCGTGCCCAAGCGTTCGGCACGAAGGCCTTGAGCGTCGACGCGCTTCTCGCCGACCCCTCGATCGATATCATCGTCAACCTCACGGTGCCGGCCGCCCATGCGTCGGTTACGAGCGCCAGTCTCGAAGCCGGCAAACACGTCTATTCCGAAAAGCCCTTGGCGCTGTCTTCGGCCGAGGCGCGGGCCATTGCGGCGCTGGCGACGCAGCGAGGGCTCCGGGTTGGTGCGGCACCGGACACGTTCTTGGGCGGTGCGCATCAGGCCGCGCGGAGCCAGCTCGACGGCGGTGCTGTGGGGCGCATCACCTCGGGCACCTGCCATGTGATGAACCATGGCATGGAGAGCTGGCACCCATACCCTGACTTCTTTTTCAAGCCTGGGGCAGGGCCGATCTTCGATATCGGGCCTTACTATCTGACCAGCCTCGTTGGGCTTCTAGGGCCGGTGGAACGGGTGGCGGCCCTAAGCGGCATGGGCAGCGCTGAGCGCACCATCGGCTCGCAGCCACGCGCCGGCGAGCGCATCACTGTCGAGACCCCGACCGATATTCACGCGCTACTCGCCTTTGAGAGTGGCGCGTCGATCACACTGTCCGCAAGTTGGGATGTTTGGGCCCATGGCCACCAGCCCATGGAGCTGTATGGCACCGCCGGCACCCTGTACCTGCCCGACCCCAACTTCTTTGGCGGCGCCGTTCAGCACACCAGCGAGGCAGGTGCCATGCGCGACGTCGCAGCCGGTTCCGCCCATCCCTTCGCCCCGGCAAACGAGAACTTCGAGACCGCCCCGCGCGCCAATTATCGCGGCGCTGGCCTTGCCGACATGGCGCAAGCCATCATCGAGGACCGCCCGCACCGGTGCAGCCTCGATCTTACTGTACACGTGGTCGAGGTGATGGAAGCGATCCTCAAGTCCGGAGAAGAAGGCACGTTTGTGCCGCTGCAAACGCGCTGCGAGCGGCCTGCGCCACTATCGGCAGCGCAGGCGCAGAGCCTTTTGCGATAGGGCGGTTCGGCCTGTTAGGCGGGGTGGCGCAGTAGCGCCTGCATCACCGCATCGCCATAAGTCTTGCCTTCGCGCAGCTCATTCATGCGTTCAGACAGCGACATCGCTTCGATGCGGGAGGCCTCGGCCAGCGCCTTCTCGGAGGGCTCGGCCTTGCCATAGTACCAGCCCTGCACGAAGTCGCAGCCCATGGCGCGGACGACCTCAAGCTCCTCGCTGGTCTCAACGCCTTCGGCCACAACCTTCAGGTCGAGGCCTTTGCCGAGGCTCACAATACCGCGCAGCATTTTGCGTTTATCGGCGCACAGGTGAAGGTCGGAGATGAAGGCCCGATCGACCTTCAGTTTATCGAAGGGCAGCTGGTTCAGATAGCTTAGCGACGAGTAGCCGGTCCCGAAATCATCGAGCGCCAGGCTGATGCCGCGCTCGGACAAGCGCCGCAGAATGCCTTCCAATCTTGCCAGGGACTCGGCCGCAAACACGCTTTCGGTCAGCTCGATGCACAGAAGCTTGGGGTTCAGGCCCGACCGCGTCAGAGCGCCGTCCACGACCTTTTCAAGATCGCCGTGCCACACCTGCGCCGCCGAAACGTTAACCGCCACGCTGCGCGGCGCCACGCCCGCTTCGACCCATTGCTGGGCTTCAAGGCACGCCCGCTCGAGAACAAAAGCGCCAAGATCGGCGATCAGGTGCGAACTTTCAGCAATCGGAATGAACTGCCCCGGCGGCACATAGCCGCCATCCTCGCGCCGCAGGCGCAACAGGCTCTCGAAGCCCTGAACTTCGCCGCGCCGGACGTCGACGATGGGCTGGAAGTGCACTTCAAAGCGGTCATCTTCGAGCGCGTGGCGGATCTCGTTGGCCATCGACAAGCGCGCGCCCATCGCATCGCTCATTGAGGCTGCGAAATGGGTGAAGCGGCCGCGCCCGTTCTCTTTTGAGGCGTACAGCGCCAGGTCAGCGAAGCGCATCAGCTCATCGGGCGCCACAGAATCCTTCGGGGCCCAGGCGATGCCGATGCTGCAGCGGGTTTGCACTTCACTGCCGTTGAGATCGGCGGACACGGCAACCTTCTCGATGATCCGCTCGCACAGCGCATCGATGCTCTCGCGCGTGGCGGATTTGTCGACGATCACCGCGAACTCATCGCCGCCTAGGCGCGAGACGAAACAGCCATTGCCCACGGCTTCCGACAGGCGGCGGCCCACAACTTCAAGCAGTTGGTCGCCGGCCAAATGGCCAAGCGTGTCGTTGACTTCCTTGAAATAGTCGAGGTCGAGCAAGATCAGCGCCGCGTCACCCTGGCCCGCATCGGCCTTGTCGCACACCCTGCGCAACTCGCGGGTGAAAAGGCTGCGGTTTGCCAGCCCGGTCAGATGGTCGTAAAAGGCCAACTGTTCCAGTTCGCGCTCGGCCGCCTTCTCGCTCGTCACATCTTGCATGGTGCCAAACAGCGCGCGCGGTTCGCCCTTGGCATCACGCTCAAGCATCATGCGGATGCGCATATCGATGATCGCGCCGTCGCCGCGCCGCATTTGCACATCGGTCTCGGCCTGCTCGCCGGTCTCAACAACAGTGTCTTGCAGCATCACCAAGCGGTCAAACGCATCGCCCACATAGTGTTTGCGCATGTCGGCGCGGCTCGTTTTGAGGCTGCCCGGCTCAAAGCGTAAAAGCTCATAGGCACGGCTATCGAGGTGCAGTTTGTCCTCATCGAGCGGGCGCCGCCAGGTCCCCGAGCGGCCGAGCCGCTGGGCTTCGCGCAAGCTGTCGGTTTTCTGCTCGATCAGCTCGTAGCTTTCGCGCAGCGCGCGCTCGGCTTCGGCTTCTTCGGTCACGTCCTTGACCACCCCGGTTACGGCGACGACCTGACCCTCATCATCAAGTTCGGCGGCCAGGTGCACCATCATGTCGATGATCTCACCGTCCGGCTTGCGGTACTGCGAGCGTGCAACCACCGGCTCGCCGGTCTCCCAGGTCTTTTTGAACGCCAGATGCTGCGTGTTGGATTCGATCGGGGTCTCGTCGGGGATGATGTCGCCGTCTTGGATGACCGAGAGCGGCACCAGGCCCTCCTCGCGTTCCATGCCGTACATCTCAAGAAGTTCGTGCGACAACCAGATCGGATCGGCCTGCGCGTTGGTCGCCCGCCAGTGGCCAAGCTTGGCGATCTTCATCGATTGCGACAACAGTTTGGTCCGGTCGTCGAGCGCCGCCTGCATGCTCGTCACCGAGCGCGCGGCATCGCGCGCCATCGGGTTGAAAATCACCGCAATTTCAATGAGCAGCATGACGAGCGCCAACGCCACCCAAGCGCCGTGAACACGGATCGCTTCGCTGGTCTGTTGCCGGGCCGCCGCAGTGTACAGAGCAACCGCTTGGTCAAAGCGGACCAGAAGCCCGGTTTCTGCGTTCACGCGATGAAACTCGATCGTGCCAGCGCGACCTTCGGGATCTTCCACGAACGCTTCAAACGCGGAGATAAAGCTGTCGGCCATGCGATAAAGGCCGCGGCCCACCGGCGCATAATGGTGGATCAGCTCTGGCGACGCCTCGGCGGGAACCAGCCCGTTCTCCCGCGGCGTTGTCAGATAGGTGTGGCCGGCGCGCATGCGCTCCACGGCAACGCGCATGTCGCGCATCGCGCGCTCCTGCCGAAACGCGTTGGGCGCATCAAGAACACGGGGTGTCAGCAGCGCAAGCCGTTGCGACAGCATGCGCTGGGCGCCAGCAATATCGACGATCTCGGCCTTCTCATGGCTGATCTCGAGAATCCGATGCAGCTGAACAGCGCCCAAGACGATCGTCGTCGCGATCAACGCGAGCGCGACCAAATAACGGCTTTGGTACCGCTTTCTCAGCTTGTGTTCTGCGCGTGACGCCTGCGCCGCCATCTCACCCTCTAACCAAGTTAAGGCAGGGTGAAAGCTAGCGGTGGCCTTCTAACGATCTGTGAAAGCTTGGGTTTACGCTCGTCTTCCCAAAGGGGAACTCGATTGTGTGGTTAACCCAAGGCTAACGCAGACGGGCGGTGTCCGCCGGAGCGTTGCGTCAACCGGTATAGTTGCCCACGCTCTCATCGAGGAACGCATTGTTCGCCCGGCGGATCTCGGCGGCCGCATCATCGTAAAGGAACGGCAGGAACGCGTACCGCTGGCCCGATGTGATCGGCAGCGCCTCGTGCAGGATCGAGCACGAGAACACCAGCGCGCCGCCGGTGGGCGGGTTGTAGATGGTCTTTGAATATTCTGGGAACATCACCCCACCGCCGCCAAACTCCTCGGCGTTGAGATTGATCGACACGGCGAAGCGTCGATGGGCCGTACCCTTGGTGGTGTTGTCGCGGTGGGCCTTGAAGTAGCCGCCAGTCTCCGCATCGTAGCAGCACACAATGTACCGCTCCATGCGCGTCACCTTGAACTGAAATGCTTTTTGGATCTGCGGGGCGAGGCGCCAATAGACCCGCTGCATCGCCGCCCGGCGCAGGGCCTCATCTTCGATCAGGCAGTCAAAGCGCTTCTTGGCGCTGTTATCGAGCTCAACGAGCGTTTTGCCATCGCGCTCGCGGGTCACGCCGGACGCTTCGCCGCCCTGCTTGGTGTAATAGGCCAGCAAAGCCTTGCAAAAGTCGGGTTCAAACACCCGTGGGATGATGAGCACCGGCGCGGGCGTGCCAACGCCGGCATGCAGCATCGGGTCGGGCAGCGCTTCGAGCATGTCGAGCGCTTTGTCGGTCACATCAGCTGAGAACATCGCCATGACCCGCATCGATGGATCGAGCACGAACCAGCCATGGGGCATGTTTTGCTGCGCGGCGGGGCGGTTGGCGCCTGTCACGCCGAACGTGTCGTGGATGCCGCGCGCGTCATCGTGGAACACCAAAAGCGACCCATCGACGGCCAGAAGCTCCGGATGGGTGCGGGAGTTCTCCATCGCCGTTGCCAGCGCGACGACGCGGTTGGCGGCATCGAACACGTCCATCGCGCGCCGCATGGGCCCCATCATCTTGGCAAAATCGGGATGCTCCGGTGCGGGCAGGAAGCCCAGCAGGACATAGCGTCCGCCGAGCGAGCCGAAGGCAAAGCGGGGGTTGGTGCGGGTCGCCGAGTAGCACAGCGGGATCGCTTCGCCGAAGCTGACCGTCCGCATCGCGGGCGCTGCTGGTGCCTGCGGCTTGGGCGCCTCTGCTTTGGCGGCGGCTGGCTCAGCCGCTTCGGCGGGTGTCGCGGTTTCCGTTTCGGCCGCCTCAACCGGCGCGAGGGGCGCCTTTCGAGCCTTCGGCGCGCGCCGGGTGCGCGGCTTACGAGCGGAGGAGGTCGGTTTGGATTTGGTGGTGGCTTTGGCCATCTGTCAGCACTCGGCGATGTCGTCGGAACACCGCCAAACGCTAGTTCGGCCCACCTAATTTATGGTTAACAACCCATGAAGAGCGGCTTATCCGAAAGGCCTACCGCCGGCGGGAGGCGCCATCAGGCAGCGTCGGACTGGGCGCCAGCAGTCAGCACCGCATAGATGCCAGATGCGTGATCGGTGGTCCGAATACGCTCCGCGCGACCTTCATCACGCAGGACCCGCGCGATCCGCGCCAGCGCCTTAAGATGATCAGCGCCCGCCCCTTCAGGCGCGAGCAAAAGGAAGATCAAGTCAACGGGCTGGTCATCGAGCGCTTCGAAATCGAGCGGCGTCTGCACCCGCGCAAACAGCCCGACAATACCCTCAAGCCCCGCAATCTTGCCATGTGGGATCGCGACGCCGTGGCCGACACCGGTCGAGCCCAGCCGCTCACGCTCGAGCAAGGTCGTGAAGATCTCCCGCTCGCCAACCCCGGTCAACGAGGCCGCGCGTTCGGCGAGTATCTGCAAAGCTTGTTTCTTGGAGGTGGCCTTTAACGAGGCGATCACACCGTCTGGTGCAACCAAATCGCTCAAATCCATTCCCATGATGGCTCCCGGCGGCGGACGCAGCGGCGAGGCCGCAACATGAATCCAGCTCGTTCGATCAGGTTCAAGGCTGGTGCAGTTACCTCAGTCGGTGGGATCAATCCAGCCTATATTTCCATCATTGCGGCGGTAGACAACGTTCACCCGCCCCGTCCCCGCGTTCCGAAACAGGACCACAGGCGCGCCGGAAAAATCGAGATCGAGCACGGCGCTCGCCACCGTCAGCGTTTTCATGTGGGTCTCGGTTTCCGCAACGACAGTCGGGGCAAAACCCTCCGATGGCTCCTCATCCTCGTCGGGTGTCGCGAAGGTGACATAGCTGGCTGCCGCCATCGCGGCGCGCTCGGCTTTGTCATGCTGATGATCTTTTAGGCGGCGCTTGTAGCGGCGCAGTCTTTTTTCGATCCGCGCCGATGCCTGGTCCGCACTTTGGTGCGGATCGACCGAAAGCCCGGTGGAGTGCAGCACCGTGCCCGAATCGAGATGGATCGAGCAGTCGGTGCGAAAACCGGAGCCTTCGCGCTCCATGGTGACATGGCCCGAATAGCCGCCGGCAAAATACTTCGCCAAGGCTTCTTCGATCTTGTCCTCCACATGGCCCCGCAGCGCCGTGCCGATATCCATGTTCTTACCGGTGATGCGAAGGCTCATGGGTGTTCTCCCTTGGTTATTGGCACCTCGCCAGCTTCGGCGCGCACAGCGGCGGCCGTGGCGGGGCAGCATGTTGGTTTCGCAGGCTGGCATGGCCAGCGCGCGAGGCCAAGTCATCATTAAGCACGCACGTCTTGGCCGCCGTGCGGCCAGCTGATGACCTGCCCTTAGGCCGACAGCAGCGCTTTCTTCTCGCGCCGCCGCTGCACCGATGAGGCGATGCGCATCGCCTCGCGGTATTTGGCAACGGTCCGCCGGGCGATGTCGATGCCATCATCCTTGAGCGCTTTGACGAGCTGATCGTCCGACAAGACGGCGTCCGGCGCTTCGGCATCGATCAGCCGCTTGATCCGCTGCCTCACCGCCTCGGCTGCGTGCGCATCGCCACCGTCGGTCGAGGCGATCGCGGCGGTGAAGAAATATTTGAGTTCGAACGTGCCGCGCGGCGTCGCGATATACTTGTTCGAGGTCACGCGGCTGACCGTCGATTCATGCATCTCGATCGCGTCGGCGATCTGCTTCAGCGTCAGCGGCTTGAGATGCTCGATCCCGCGCTCAAAGAACCCATCTTGCTGGCGGACGATCTCTTGGCCGACCTTGATCATGGTCCGCGCGCGCTGATCGAGGCTCTTGATCAGCCAGTTCGCTGATTGCAGCTTCTCCGACAGGTAGCTGCGATCTTCAACGCTCAGCGTCTTGCGGTCGATCTGCGCATAATAGCTGCGGTTTACCAAGAGCCGCGGCATCGTCTCGGCATTCAGCTCCACGCCCCAGGTGCCGCCTGGCTCTTCCTTGACCAGAATGTCTGGCACGACGATGTCGACCGGCGTGCTTGAAAACCCACGGCCGGGCTTGGGGTCAAGCTGGCGCAACTCGGCGAGCATTTCGGTGAGGTCTTCCTCATCGACGCCGCATAGCCGCCGCAAGGCCGGCATATCGCGCTTGGCGGCGAGCGGCAGATTGTCGAGAAGAGCCCGCATCGCCGGGTCGAGCCGGTTGCGTTCACGCAATTGCAGCGCCAGGCACTCGGGCAGCGAGCGCGCCGCCACACCCGCCGGATCGAAGGTTTGGATCAGCGTCAGCACGCCTTCCACGTCTGCGTCTGTCGCGCCCAGCCGTTCCGCAATGTCTGAGACTTCGGCCTGTAAATAGCCATTGTCATCGACCGCATCGATCAGGGTCGAGCCAATCAGGCGCTGGGCCGGATCGGTGATGGCCACAAGCAGTTGCGCGTTGAGATGATCGTGCAGCGTCTCGGTGCGCGCGACGAAGCTCTCAAAGTCGGGCCGGTCGGAAAGGTCCGCCGGGCCGGCCATGCTCGGGCCGAGGCTGGCGGGGCTTGCGTCGTCGGGGAAAACATTCTCGGCGGCGGTGTCGAGCTTGTCCGCGATGGCCTGCGCGCTTGTCTCAAGCTCATCGCTGGCCCAGTCTGCGCCATCGGCAACGCCGTCACTTTCAGTGGGGTCTGGTGCGGCCGCTTCACCGGCAAACTCGTCATCGCCGCGCTCATCGCGCTCCAGAAGAGGGTTCTGCACCAGCTCCTGCTCCACAAACGCGCTCAGCTCCACCGTCGACAGCTGCAGCAGCTTGATCGCCTGCATCAACTGCGGGGTGATCGCCAGCGTCTGGCTTTGCCGAAGAACGAGTTTGGGTGTCAGTCCCATGCGGCGACTGTGAGGCAGTTCGCGGGGGTAAGCAAGGTGTATGCCAACACATTTGGGCGGGCATGGTGTGAGACAGGTGAACGCACCTAGAGGGTGAAACCTTCGCCGAGATAAAGCCGCCGTGCCTCGGGGTCGGCAATGATCGATTGCGGTGTGCCCTCGGTCAGCACCCGGCCCGAATGGATGATCGTGGCCCGGTCGATCAGGTTCAGCGTTTCGCGCACATTATGGTCGGTGATCAGCACGCCGATGCCGCGCGTGGTCAGGTGACGAACGAGGTTGCGAATGTCGCCCACCGCAATGGGGTCGACGCCGGCAAAGGGCTCATCGAGCAGCATGTAAGCGGGTCGGCTCGCCAGGGCGCGCGCGATCTCGCAGCGCCGCCGCTCCCCGCCTGACAAGGCGATCGACGCGGTATCCCGCAAATGTGAAATGTTGAACTCTTCGAGCAGCGCATCAAGGTCGTTTTGGCGCTTTTTGGCGTCGGGTTCGACCAGCTCCAGGACGGCGAGAATGTTCTCGGCGACGGTCATGCCGCGAAAGATCGACGCCTCTTGCGGCAGATAGCCGATGCCCAGGCGCGCCCGCTGATACATGGGCAGGTGCGTGACGTCCTGCCCATCGATCAGGATCTGGCCGACATCCGGCAGCACCAGCCCGGTGATCATGTAAAAGATGGTGGTCTTGCCCGCGCCGTTCGGGCCGAGCAGGCCGACAGCTTCCCCACGCTTCAGCGACAAGGCGGCGTCGCTAACCACCGTGCGTCCCCGATAGGCTTTGCGCAGCCCGCGAACGACCAGCATGTCGGCCGTTTCCTCGTCGGTAAGCGGCGGCAAATCGGGCGCCTGCTCTGGCGCCACCGCACCGTTCACGGCCGGCTCGGTCGGTACCGCATCCAGCTGGGCCACCTGCGCATCAGCGCTAGCGGGTGTTTTGCCGCTTGCGGTTCGGTTCCGCTTAAGATCGCGGGTGATCGATCGGTCGAATTGCCGGCCAAGCCGCTCAACAGGGTCCTTCGTGACAAGCACGCCCATCCGGGCGAGCATGTCGGCCGGGCCGGTTTGCCAAGCATCGGTTACCGCAGCGAAGGATCGGTCGATCAACCCCATATCAAACCCGTAACCAGCTCTACTGCTGCGGCTGCGAACCGGGAATAAAAACCCCGGTGACCCGCCCGCCACCCGTGGCGGCCGGTGCCGCTTCCAGGCGGCTCTCCCGCGTCGTCAGATCGATCAGCAGGGTTTGCCCGCGTACCAGGTTCTCGCCCTGTTGCAGCAAAACATTGCCGGTGAGGGTGATTTGCTCGGTGATGAAGTCAAAGCGCCCCTGGTCGCCTGTGGCATATTGATCCTCAGAGCGGATTTCCACATCGCCGATCGCCTCCAGGAGGCGAAGCCGTTGGTTGCTGGTCGGGCCAACGCTTCCGGTTTCGCCATTGCCTTCATAGTGGACGCGCAACTCGCGCGTGAGCAGCGTCGCGGTCCCCTGAACCACGCGCACACTGCCTCGGAAAATGGCGAGGTTCTGCGCGTCGAGCACCTCAAGCTCATCGGCTTCGATCTCAATGGGATCGGAAGATTCCTGGGTGAACCCGCTCAGCCCGTCGGCAAGCCGCTGCGCCTGCACGGGCGAGGCGGCCAAAGCCGCGCCGAGTGCCAGCAAAAGGCTGGCAAACACGATGGCTGCAAACCGGGAGGTGCGTGCGCTGTCGATCATCAATTCTCACCAGCCTGGGGCTGAAGCACCATGCGCACTCCGCCGCGAAAAACAAGGCGCGTGCCGCCGTCAAAGCCATCAAGGCCCGCCGCATCAAGCTCCAGCTGCTCTTGAACCACGCGCACCGGTTCATCGGTCACCAATGTGCCCTCTTCAAGGTCAATCTGCGTCACGCCCAACAGTGCGGTGCCGCCCGAGGCAAGCGTGACTTCAACGCCGCCATTTTCGAACACGATTTGGTTGGTTTCGCTGTCGAAGGTGGCTTGTGGCGCCGTCACGGTCGCCGCGTCATCGTCGCTGATCGCGATGGTGCCCGTCAGATCGCGCAAATCCACAATGGGATTGGCGGACACCGTCTGAAACGCTTCGCGCGCTTCGAGCACATAGGGGCGGCCATCCTGGTCTTCGCCGCGCAAAATGGGCTGAGCCATCGTGATGCGGCTTCCCGAGACATCGACGCTCGCGATGTTCAGATCGACATTGGTGAACAAGGAGGCGATCCACCCGGTGATGGCGATGACGACAGCAGCGGCCGCGCTAAGCGGCACAAGCCAGCGCAGCCGCCGAACCCACGCCGAGTGCGCTTGCGCCGCTTTGAACGCTCGGGCCCGCGCATCGGGCGCCGGTGGGCGGTGCGCATCGAGATCAGGCGGCAGGTCAGGAGTGTGCGAAGATATCGCTGTCATTCCACCCAAGCAGATCGAGCCGAGCACGGGTCGGCAAGAAACCAAAACACGCTTGCGCTATCTCGCGACGGTTCTCGCGCTCGAGCCGCGGTTCGAGGGCCGCTTTAAGCGCGTGCAGATGCAGAACGTCAGACGCCGCATAGTGCAGCTGCGCGTCGGTCAGTTGCGTTGCGCCCCAATCGCTTGACTGCTGCTGCTTCGACAAATCGATGCCCAACATCTCTTTGACGAGCGATTTGAGCCCGTGCTGATCGGTGTAAGTGCGGGTCAACCGCGAGGCGATCTTCGTGCAGAACAAAGGCGTGGTTGTGACCCCAAAACTGTGCAGCAGCAGAGCCACATCAAAGCGCGCATAGTGAAAGATCTTGGTGCGCGCGGGATCGGCGAGAAGCCGCTCGAGATTGGGGGCGTGCATCTGCCCTTGGGCGATCTGCACAACATCCGCCGTTCCGTCACCCGGTGACAGCTGCACAACGCACAACCGGTCGCGATGCGGGTTCAGCCCCATGGCTTCGGTGTCGATCGCCACGTCGCCCGTGTAGGCCTCTAGCGATGGCAAGTCGCCTTGGTGGAGCCGGATTTCGGTCATGCGGGCCGCTCGATGTGTGATTCCAAAGGCTTGTGCTTAGCAGCGCGCGCCGTCGGCGTAAAATGGAGGCGTCGCGCGCCGCCAATGGCACGCGGCGATCTGAACGGATCGGGCGCATTTCGGCGGGGTGGTGGCGCTGCGTCCGGCAATCTGACGTTGGGTTCTGGCCCGTCCCTTTGCTATTCGGGTTCCCCCGGCGGGCGCTGCTCGCCGCACCCTTGGGCAAGGAACGGTGATGAACGGCGCTGATATTCTGGTGAAGATGCTCATCGGCTACGGCGTTGAGACCGTGTTTGGCGTTCCCGGCGACACCAATGTGCCGTTCTACGAAGCCCTTCAGGACCATGAAGACGAGATCATCCATGTGATGGCGCGCGACGAGCGCTCGGCGGGGTTCATGGCCGATGCTTATGGCCGCTTCACCGATAAGCCCGGCGTGGTGGAGTGCCCGTCGGGCGCCGGCGCGATGTACTCTCTGCCGCCGATTGCGGAATCGAACGCCTCAAGCGTGCCTGTCATCCTGCTCACCATCGATATCCCGCTGCCCGGGGAAGGGCGCGGCGTTTTGACGGAGCTTGATTGCGCCAAGCTGTTTGAGCCCGTCACCAAAATGTCGATCCAGGTGAAGGCGACCGAGAAGCTGCCCGAGATCATTCGCCGCGCGTTCCGCGTTGCCTGTTCGGGCAAACCCGGCGCCGTGCACCTGCAAATCCCCGAAGATATATTGCTCAAATCGGTCGATCCAGCGACCGTCTCGCTGCATGTTGAAGATGAGTGCAAAACCTTTCCCGCGTTCGCGACCCGGCCCGCTCCGGGCCTGGTTGAAGGGCTCATCGATGCGCTCGACAAAGCCGAGCGGCCCCTCATCGTCTCCGGTGGCGGTGTCATTCGGGCCTGCGCCGGCAGCGACATTTTGGCTGTCGCCGAACGGCTAAACATCCCGGTTTGCACCACCATGACGGGCCAGGGCACGATGCCCGATGATCACCGGCTCTCGATTGGCGTTATCGGCGACAATGGCTTCCATCCGCATGCCAACCGCTCGATGGAAGAAAGCGACTTCGTCTTGTTCGTTGGCTCGCGCATGGGCTCGGTCGTGACCATCGGCTGGACCTTTCCCAAAGTGACGCTGAACAAGCGGGTCGCGCAGATCGACATCAACCCCGAGATCATGGCCAACAATTACGAGAACGTGACCTCGATCGTGGGCGATGCGAAACTGGTGCTGCAAGACTTGCTCGCCGCCGTGCCCGAGGGCTTCGACACGGCCAGTCACGAGCCGTGGATTGCCCATCTCAACGATCTGCGAGGCCGTTTCTGGCGTGGCGCGCAAAGCCTTCTGACCAACGACAGCGTGCCCCTGCGCCCTGAGCGCGCGGTGCGGTGCTTCAACGAGGCGCTAGAAGCCTCCGGCGCACCGGCGCTGATCTATTCCGATGCCGGCACCCCAACGCCGCACATGACGCGGTTTTTGAAGATCAACGATCCGGCCACACGCTTCGCCATTCCGCGCGCCTTTGGAGGGCTCGGCTCCGCACTGCCCGCCACCGTGGGCGCCTGGCGCGCCGACCCGACAAAGCGCCCGATCGGCCTGTTTGGCGATGGATCCTTCGGCATGACCGTCGGCGAACTCGAAACGCTCGTCCGCCTTCAGGTCCCTGCCATCTTGATCTTGTTCAACAATGGCCATTTCGGCTGGATCAAGGGCCTGCACCGGCTCAAAGGCCACAACCAGTGCTTCGGGGTCGACTTCACGCCGCCACGCGGGCAAGCCATCGCCGAAGCGTTCGATCTCAAGTCCTGGACCGCCAAGACCGCTGATCAGTTCGACGCCGCGCTGGCCGAAGCCTTCGCGCATACCCGCGCGCCATGCTTCATTGATGTTCACGTTGAATCGATCGCCGAACGCGTGCCGCCGGTCTATTCATGGCTGACCAAGAAGGGCGAAGACCCGCTCGACTTAGACGCGAAAGACGTGGCGTTTCTCTAACCGCCCGCAAAGCCAAACCTTAAGGACGAAGCAGCCAAACGTGACCGATCGCCCGCCCCTTGAAGGTCAGACCATCGCCGTCCTGGGGGCCGGCATGGTCGGGGTGTGCACGGCGCTCGAACTGCAAAAGCGTGGGGCCCGCGTTACGCTCGTGGATCGCAGCGGCCCGGGCACCATGACATCCTATGGCAATGCCGGCGTCTTGGCGCGCTCGTCCCTGATCCCGGCCAACAACCCAAGCCTTCTGTTCAATCTGCCCCGCCTCGCCCGCAACACAAGCGCCGCGCTGCGCTATGAGCCGCGCTTCGTCTGGCGGAACGCGCCCTGGCTGATCCAGTTCCTCACCAGCATCCGGCGCAGCAAGTTCCTCGAAACCGTCGAAGCGCTCGATGGGCTGATCCGGCTGTCCATCGAGGAGCACACGCGCCTGGTGGAAGCCAACGGGCTGCAAAGCCACCTGAGCGACCACGGCTGGCTGTTCCTGTACCGCAAGGCCCGCGCGTACCGACGGGCGCGCTCCCATCGGCGGCTCATGCGCGGCTACGGTATCGGCCTGCAGGATCTCAGCCGCGCGGACCTGTCCGATCTCGAGCCGGACCTTGAACCCATTTTCGAGAACGCCGTCTGGGTCAAAGACAGCTACTCGGTCAACAATCCCGGCGCGGTCGTGGAGGGCTATGCAAGGGCCTTTGTGAACGCCGGAGGGCAGATCGAAACCCAAAGCGTGCAGGGCCTGCGCGAGCATGAGGGCCATGTGACGCTCCACCTTGCGGGCCGCAACGATCTTCGCGCCGACCAGGTGGTGGTGGCACTTGGGCCGTGGGCCAAGAGCTTTCTCAGCGATGCCGGCTACCGCGTGCGCATGGCCTTCGAGCGGGGCTATCACCGGCATTTTTCCGGCGGCGCGCAGCGCGGCCACAACGCGCAGCTCACCCGGCCGGTTTTTGACACGTCCGGCGGCTACGTTCTGGCGCCCATGGAAGCAGGGTTGCGGCTGAGCACCGGCGTCGAGCTGGCGGACGATGAAGCGCCGCAGACCACGCGCCAGATCGAGCAGGCCGAGCAGGCCGCCCGCGAGGCGATCGATCTGGGCGAGCGGCTGGATGATGAACCCTGGATGGGCAGCCGGCCGAGCCTGCCCGACAGCCGGCCGGCCATCGGCCTCGCGCCGGGCTCGAAGCGGGTCTATCTCGGTATCGGCCATCAGCATATCGGCTTCACAACCGGGGCCGGGACCGCCCAGGTGCTCGCCGATCTGATGAGCAACCGTCCCTGCCCCATCGACCCGACGCCGTTTCGCACCGATCGCTACATCAAGCGGGTCGCCTGAAGTCTCGCCGCTAAGCGCTGGCCTTTTGCTTGGCTTGCCGCGCTTCAGCCAAAACCCAGTCGTGGAACTGCAGCACCGCCTTCGATTTTCCAAGCGCCAGCGGATAGACAACCGAATAGCTCTGCCCGCTGGGGATCGGCCCGCCGAGCGGCATGTGCAAACTGCCATCGGCGAGCTTGTCTTCGATCATCACCGTCGGCACGACAGCGAGGCCCAGGCCGGTACGCGCGGCTTCGATCACCATGGTGGTCTGCGAAAAACGCGGCCCGGAAATCGTGTCCTGCCGAGACAGCCCCTTGGCTTCGAGCCAGCGCAGCCAACTGTCTGGCCGGTGCGCGTTCTGGATCAGCGGGAAGCGGTGATAGTCGCTCGGCGCAAGCTGCTCCCCCGACGGGATAAGCTCGGGCGAGGCGACCACGCACACCTGTTCATCCAACAAATGATGCGCATGGGCATCGTGCCAGGCCCCAATCCCGCGCAGCACCGCAACGTCCACCTCTTGGTCGCGAAAGGCGGTGTCGGAGGTCACCGGCACCATCGTGAAGCCAGCATTGGGATGCGCCGCGACGAACCGCTTGATCCGGGCAACAAGCCACTGGCCGCCGAAACTGTCCTGAACCCCGATCTTCAGTGCATCGCGCGAGCTGCCGCCACGCACCAGATCGATGGAGGCTTCCTCCAGCCGGTTGAGGGTCTCGGTGACGGCTTGCGCGTAGCTGCTGCCCTCATCAGTCAGGATGAGACGCGGCCCGATCCGCTCGAACATCTTCACGCCGAGCTGCTTTTCGAGCGCGCTGACCTGACGGCTGATGCCGCTTTGGGTGAGCCCAAGGCTCTCGCCGGCGCGGGTGAAGTTGCGATGCGTCACCGCAGCTTCAAACGCCACCAAAGCCGAAAGCGAGGGAATGAACCGGGCCATCATGAAAATTTATCATGCTAGACCGAATAAACAACGCCTTTTCTCATGGATTGGCCTGAGCAACCATGCCTGCTGTGCGCGCCACCGATGGGAACGATGAGAGACAAGGGCCATGCAGCAACGCAAGTGTGATGTCACCGACCGTAACCTGATCGCCATTCTTCAAGCCGATGCCCGCATCTCGACATCCGAGATTTCGCGCCGCCTCGGTGTGGCCCGCTCCACCGTGACCGAGCGCATTGCCCGCCTTGAGACCGATCAGATCATCACCGGCTACACGGCGGTGGTAGCGCGCGACGAGGACGAGCTTGAGACGCAGAGCTTCGTCTATATCGGCTGCGACCGCAGTAGGCGTCGGCAGATCGTTCAGGAACTGCGGCGCTTTCCCGAGATCACCGAGTGCATGTCGATCAGCGGCCAGCACGATCTGATGTGCATGGTCCGCACGCCCTGCGCCGAAGACATCGACGCGCTGATCGACGAGATCGCCGACATTCCCGGTGTCGAAACGCTCGATACGACGGTTGTTCTGGCGAGCAAGTTCTGCCGCCGCGAAAGCGCCCGCCCGGCACGCGGCGCGCATCTGTCGATCGCCAGCTAGCTCCCCACTCCAAGCCCTAGTCGGACCGGGTTCTCACCTGTTGCCGCACCCAGGCGGTGAACGCATTTGCGAGCGCCGAATGCGTGCCCAGCGGCGTCGCCACAAAGTAGCTCTGCCCCTTCGATGATGGGCCGTCCGCCAGCTGGACCAGCTGACCCGCGGCCAGCTCGTTTTCGATCAGATAGGTCGGCAAGATGGCCACCCCCATGCCTTCCACCGCCGCCGCGATCACCAGGCTGAACTGATCGAAGCGGGCGCCGCTGCGCGGGACCTGCGCGTTCGGATCGGCGGCCTTGATAAAATCCTCCCACAAGGAGGGGCGCGCGGACAGGTGCAGCAAGGGCAGCGCTATGATGCCCTCGAGCGTCCCCGGAGCGCCGTCGGACAAGAGCGCGGGCGCGGCGACGACCACCAACCGTTCCGGGCACAGCGGGGTTAGCTGCGCGCCGGGCCAGTCGAACCCGCCAAAATGGATCGCCACATCCACGCGCGCTTCGACGAGGTCGAACGGCTCAGCGCGGCTTTGGACCAGCAGCTCCACATCTGGATGCAGATCGCGGAACGCGCGCAAGCGCGGCACCAGCCAGCGCGAGCCGAAGGTGGGCAGCGCCGCGATGCTGAGCGCTTGCGGCCGCGAACCGGTGGCCACCACCTTGTCGACGGTCTGCCGGATCCGCTGAAGGTCGCTGGTCAGGGCCTGGGCAAAGCTTTGCCCCGCTTCGGTGAGCTTGATCCCGCGCCCGATCCGCCGAAAAAGCGTCGCGCCAAGCTGCTGCTCAAGCTCCTTGACTTGCCGGCTCACCGCGCCCTGGGTCAGCCCCAATTCTTCGGCGGCCGCGGTGAAGCTCTCATGCTTGGCGGAGGTCTCAAAGCAGCGCAAAAGCGCCAAACTAGGCAGGCGAGTAAGCGATCCCATACGCCGATGATACATGAGCATCATGCATAGGAAAATGCACATAAGAGGCATTATCTGCATGGCTCAGCGCTGCTAGCCTGGGCCTATCTGAAGGGGTAGGCCATGCAAAACGTCACCGTTCTGGGACTTGGGAAGGTGGGAGCGCTCGCCGGCGAGCTGCTCGGCGAAGCGGGCTTCACCGTCACGGGCTATGACGCCCATCCCATCGAGGGTTTGCCCTTTTCCACCCATACGCTGGACGCCGCCGATGGCGCTGCGCTGACCGCAACGATGCAGGGCGCCGACGCTGTCCTCTCCTGCCTGCCGTTCCATGCCAACCAGGCCGTCGCAACCGAAGCGCATCGGCTCGGCTTGCACTATTTCGATCTGACCGAAGATGTGCCCACCACCACGGCGATCCGGGCGCTGGCGGAAACCTCAAAGGGCCTTCTGGCGCCGCAATGTGGGCTGGCGCCGGGCTTTGTCGGCATCGTCGGCGCCGACTTGATCAGCCAGTTTGACACCTGCCGGTCTTGCCGCATGCGCGTCGGCGCGCTGCCGCAGAACCCGACGGGGCTGATGGGCTACTCGTTCAACTGGTCGCCCGAAGGCGTGGTCAACGAATATCTCAACGATTGCGAGGTGCTCGAGGACGGGCAAGTCAAATGGGTTTCGCCCATGGAGTGGGTCGAAAAGATCGTCATCAACGGTCTCGAGCTTGAAGCGTTCACCACCTCGGGCGGCCTTGGAACGATGTGCGAAACGTACGCCGATCGTGTTCCGAACATGGACTACAAAACGATCCGCTATCCCGGTCATGTCGCGCTGATGAACTTCTTCTTTCATGAGCTGTTGATGCGCGAGCGGCGCCAACAAGCCGGCGAGATTTTGGTCAACGCCAAGCCGCCGGTCAGCGCCGATGTCGTCTATGTCCATGTGTCGGCCGAAGGGGTCATCGGCGACCGGCTCGAGCGCCGTGAATTTGTGCGCGCGCTCAAGCCCAAGCAGATCGCCGGCAAGCACCGCACCGCCATCGCCTGGACCACGGCCACCTCCGTGGCAGCGGTGATGGAGATGGTCCGCGATGGCACCCTGCCGCAGCAAGGCTTCCTCAAACAGGAGGACATTCCGCTCGCGGCCTTCCTCGCCACCCAAAACGGTGCGCGCTATGCCGGCTGAGGACGCCCCCTTCCGGCGGTCCAAGCGCATGGCCGGGATCGAGATTTCTCAGATCGTCCAGATCTCCGAGCGAGCGGGCCAGATGCGGGCGGCGGGCGAGAGCGTCATCGCGCTGTCGACCGGAGAGCCCGACCTGCCGACGCCTGATCCGGTCATCGCAGCGGCCCACGCCGCCGCCCGCAACGGGCAAACGCGCTACACGCCGACGGCCGGCACGGCGGCCCTGCGCAAGGCGGTCGGTGAGCGAGCCGGCGTTGGGCCCGAGCAGGTGGTGATCTCCACCGGCGCCAAACAGGTTTTGGCGAACGCGATGCTCGCAACGCTCGACGCAGGCGACGAGGTCATCATCCCCACGCCCTATTGGACGTCCTACTCCGATATCGTGGCGATGGCCGGCGGGGTGCCGATCACCCTGCCATGCTCCATGGCTGACGGGTTCAAACTGCAACCGGGGCGGCTCGCAGCGGCCATCAAGCCGCGCACCCGCTGGCTGATGCTCAACTCGCCGTGCAACCCATCGGCCGCGATCTACGCCGCTGACGAGATCGCTGCGCTGGCCCGGGTGCTCGAGGCACACCCGCATGTCTGGGTGCTGTCCGACGAGATCTACCAGCATCTCAGCTACCGCCCGTTCGTGAGCTTCGCCGATGCCGCGCCGCAGCTGACAGGCCGCACCCTGATCGTCAACGGCGTCTCAAAGGCCTGGTCGATGACCGGCTGGCGGATCGGCTGGGGCATCGGCCCGGCGCCACTGATCAAGGCGATGACGGCCGTCCAGGGCCAAGTGACTTCTGGCACATCGTCGATCGGGCAGGCCGCGGCGCTCGAAGCCGTAACTGGCAACACCGCCTTTCTGGACGACCGCCGCAGCATCTTTGCGGCCCGGCGCGCCATGGTCGTTGACGTGCTCAACGCGATCCCAGGCATCACCTGCCCAGAGCCCGAGGGCACGTTCTATGTGTTCCCCAACATCGAAGGGCTCATGGCCGCTGGCGGGTTCGCAACCTGCGGCGAAGCCTGCGCTTGGCTTTTGGAGACGGCGAAAGTGGCCCTGGTTCCCGGCGCCGCGTTCGGCCTGCCCGGCCATGCGCGCCTCTCATTTGCCTACTCAGAAGGCGACCTCACCGAGGGCCTCAAGCGCATCGCCGCGGCCGTCGCCCGCTTGACCACCGAGACACGCAAAACCGCCGCGGCGCACTAGCCGGCGCGCGTAAGAACCGAACACATTTGGGAGACAGATCCATGGACCATGCCAGCGTTTTGAGCGCGCTCGGGTTCACCCAGGACGAGCTGACCGGGGGCACCTTGGTGGTGACCTCCCCCATCGATGGCGCCGAAGTCGCCAGGCTGGCCGAAACCTCGGCCGATGAGGTTCAAGCGGCCATCGCCACCTCGCAGAAGGCGTTTCAAGTCTGGCGATCGGTGCCCGCGCCACGCCGCGGCGAACTCGTGCGGCTTCTGGGCGAAGAGCTGCGGGCGAACAAGGAAGCTTTGGGCGCGCTGGTGACGCTGGAAGCCGGCAAGATCCTCTCTGAAGGGCTCGGTGAAGTCCAAGAAATGATCGACATTTGCGACTTCGCCGTCGGCCAGTCGCGGCAATTGTACGGCCTGACGATCGCGTCTGAGCGGCCGGGCCACCGGATGAGCGAGACCTGGCACCCGATGGGCCCCTGCGGTGTCATCTCCGCTTTCAACTTCCCCGTCGCCGTCTGGTCGTGGAACGCGGCGCTGGCGCTGATCTGCGGCAACCCGGTGATCTGGAAGCCGTCTGAAAAGACACCGCTCACGGCGCTTGCCTGTCAGAAACTGTTTGAAAAAGCGGTCGCCAAGTTCGGCAATGATGCCCCCGATGGCCTCGTTCAGGTGCTCATCGGCGGGGCAGACATTGGCGCGGCGCTGGTCGCCTCCAAACAGGTGCCGATCCTCTCGGCCACCGGGTCCACCCGCATGGGCAGCATTGTCGGCCCTCAGGTGGCGGCACGCTGGGGC
>JAHCMG010000064.1 GCA_019192585.1 Devosiaceae bacterium MH13 | reverse complement strand
GCCGACTATGTCAACAAAAATGGCTTTCCCGGCGTTGTGCTGGGTCTGTCGGGGGGCATCGATTCCGCGGTCTGTGCGGCCATGGCCGTTGATGCGTTGGGCCCCGAACGCGTCCACTGCGTGATGATGCCCTACGCCTACACCGCCCAAACATCGCTTGAAGATGCTGAAGCGTGCGCCCGGGCCCTTGGTGTGCGGTACGATGTGGTGGAAATCCACGCTCCCGTTGAAGGCTTCTTAGGCGCGCTCGGCCCTCTGTTTGAAGGTACAGAACCCGGCGTGACCGAAGAGAACTTGCAGTCTCGCACACGCGGCACGATCCTGATGGCGCTGTCGAACAAGTTCGGTGACATGGTCGTCACAACTGGCAACAAGTCCGAAATGTCAGTCGGCTATGCGACGCTCTACGGCGACATGAATGGCGGGTTTAACCCGATCAAGGACGTCTACAAGACCGACGTCTACCGTATGGCGGCGTGGCGGAACGCGCACCATCAGGACGATTTGCGCGGCCCAGGCGGCGAGGTGATCCCCAACCGCATCATCACCAAGGCGCCATCGGCGGAGCTGCGTCCCGACCAGACCGACCAGGATTCGCTGCCGCCTTATGATGTGCTCGATGGCATTCTCAAAGGCTTGGTCGAAGATGAAAAATCGGTGGCGGAGATTGTCGACGCTGGCTATGACGTCGCCACGGTGACGCGGATTGAGCACCTGTTGTACATTGCCGAGTACAAGCGGCGGCAGTCGGCCCCCGGCGTTAAGCTGACCAGCCGCAATTTCGGCCGCGACAGGCGCTACCCGATCACCAACCGGTTCCGCGATCGCCTTGATCCCGATCGTCTGGACCCCGATCACCCGAGCGGTTCGCTCGACAGCTGAGACCTGCCCACCTGATGACTGCCACCGTGCGTTTCGCCCCGTCGCCGACGGGCTACCTCCATATCGGCAACGCGCGCACCGCGTTGTTCAATGCCCTGTTTGCGATCCAAACCGGCGGCGCGCTGGTTCTGCGTCTTGATGACACCGACACCGCCCGCTCGACCGAGGCGTTTGCGCAAACCATTGAAGACGACATGGCCTGGCTTGGCATCGAGGTCGCGCGGCTTGAGCGGCAGTCAGCGCGCATGGCGCGTTACAATGCGGTGCGCGACGATCTTAAAGTCAGGGGCCTTCTGTACGCCTGCTATGAGACGGCGGAAGAGCTCGACTACAAGCGAAAGCGGCAGCTCGCGCTCGGCAAACCGCCCATCTACGATCGGGCGGGGCTGAACCTCACCGATGAGCAGTGCAAAGAGCTTGAAGCGGAAGGCCGCACGCCGCATTGGCGGTTCAAGCTCGAGGGGCGCCGGGTCGAATGGGACGATCTGTGCAAGGGCCCGCAGAGCATCGACACCGCGTCGCAGTCCGACCCCGTGCTGATCCGCGAGGATGGCAGCTACCTCTACACCTTGCCGTCGATCATCGACGACATTGATTTCGGCATCACCCATGTGATCCGTGGCGAAGACCACGTCTCCAACACCGGCACGCAGATCGAGATTTTCGAGGCCCTTGGCGCGTCTGCCCCACGCTGGGCGCATCACAACTTGCTGGTCTCCGCCGATGGTGCTGCCCTGTCGAAGCGTGAGGGTTCACTGTCGCTCAAGGCGCTGCGCGAAGCCGGCACCCAACCGATGGCTGTTGCCTCGGTCGCGGCGCTGGTCGGCACGGCGAACGCGATCACGCTCGAACCCTCCTTGCAGGCGCTGGCGGACGGTTTCGATCTCGCCAAAACCTCCTCAGGGCCAGCGCGGTTCGAGCCGCGCCAGATCGAGGACTTTTCCGCCCAGATCGTGCACGCGCTCGAGCCCGAAGCCGTCGATGATGAGCTGGCCGCGCTGGAGATCCCAGCAGAGGTGCGCGCCCCGCTTTGGCTCGCGGTGCGAGCGAACTGCCAGCGCCCCGCCGATGCCGCCGCCTGGTGGGCCATGCTGCAAGCCCCGGCCGTGGATGGCGCAGTTGGCGACGAAGACAAAGCCTATCTGGGCGCCGCCCTTGAACATCTGCCCGAGGGTGCGCTGACCGCCGACAGCTGGTCAGCCTGGACATCCGCGCTGAAAGGCGAGACCGGGCGTAAGGGCAAGGCGCTGTTCATGCCGCTGCGCAAGGCCCTGACGGGCATGGAGCGCGGGCCCGAGATGGGGCCAATCCTGGCGCTTCTGGGCCGAGACAAGGCGGCCGAACGGCTCGCTGCTGCTGTGCGCTAGCGGCTACTCCGTGAAATAATCGTAGGCAGGGCCGACACGCCGGACCAGCTCCGTGCCGCCCCGCCGCTCTTGCGCGATCGTCGCCAGCGCTTCGAAATCGATGCCAGCGGCTGCAAGAGCGCGGGTCTCTGGATCGCTCTCCAAAGCGGGCCGGGCGCTGGGTTGCGGCACCGTCCGCGCTGGCGCGGTTGACGCAATCGTGCCCGAGCCGCTGCGCAGATCCTGCAACATCAACGACGAGGGTGTGCACCGGTTCGCCGGGTCAAAATCTTCCCGGTAATCAAAGGCGTAGGTCTGGCTCAGATAGCTCTCGCCGGTCAGCGTCGAGACCATGGCGTCGACCTGCTCGCCGGGGTTTCGGTACGCGAACAGCTCCACCGGCGTGCCCGGGCACATCGCGGCGCACAGGCCCTGATCTTCGTCGAACCGGTCGCGTGTGGTCGAAAAGCTGATCGGCCAGTAAAAGCCGTCGGTCGTTCGCACGCACATAGTGCGGAACGTGTTGCCGCGCAGCCGCGGCTGCGGGTCACCAAACCCATCGCCCGGGCGATCAAAGCCGCGGTGCGGGTCAGACCGGCTTGGAAAGCCAGCGCCCGGCACCACCTGCCTTTGTGGCATCGCCGGCCCGCTGCGCGTGCCAAATATGGCTGCAAGCAAGCTGCGCGGGCTGGGCGCCTCCTGCGCAATTTGCTGCTGGGCGCGCCGTTGGTTCGGCCCGCATTGGGTGGCGAACATGCGCTCAAGCTCGCGGATGCGGCGTGGATTGCCGCCTCCGCCACCGGCGCGCTGGAGCTGCCGCTGCATGGTGGCGATGTTCGCCTGCATTTGGTTGATCGCGCCGGCAATCGCGTTGCATTGCCCCGACGCGCGAAACTGGCATTGGAGGCGGTCATAGGCTCCCTGCGCGCGGGCAAGCTCGCCGCCTTGCTGCGCAAGCGCGCGTTGCAGGTCAGCTGCCCGGCCTCCGCCGCCGCCGCCGTTCACCAGGCTTGCAAGCTCGTTTTGAATGCGGGCGCAGCTATTCTGCGCGTGGGCGGCTTGGGTCAACGCGGTGAGTGGCAGGAAAACGCCAAGGCCGACAAAGGCCGCAGCGCGCGCGGTTGCGCGCAGCCTCGAAGGACACCTGCGCCTTGGACCCAAGGCCACCTGACGGCGACCCACCGATTGCTTGAATGACAAGCTGATCACGCAACTACCCATACTCATCGGCCCGGTGCCACAGGCACCCAAGGCCAAACCAAGCCCCCGCCCGGCAAGGGTTAGGGTGTGAAACAGCCAAAGCTTGGTACGCGTTTCACCAACCTGCCCTTACGATAACGTGCGCAAGCTTAGCCAATGCCTAATGAACCCAACCTGAACGGCGGGAAATGGCCGCCTTCTGGGCTTTGTTGGCCTTGCGCTCAGCCTTTTGGATGGTGGCGTGCGCGCCACGCGCCATCGGGCCGTTAGCTTCCGGGTGCCGGTTGGCGGCTTCATAAAGCGCCGCGCCAATTTTTCCCGCATCGCGCAGTTCGGGCACGCAGGCGGCGCTGGCATCGAGCCAAAGCCCAGCAAACAAACGGCTGGTGTGTTGATCGAGCCCCATAGAAACACTCCCTGGTTGCGCACCACCGGGCCTCTTGACGGGCGTCATGGCGGAACGTGTCGTCGTTCGGACCGACTGTGATGGACAACCAGCGTTCGGGCTGTGCCCACCGTCACACCTTCAGCGTCCTGAGCGATCTGTTTGTTGGGTCACGCTAGGGCGCTTGCACGCACAAAGGATTAAGCCTTGACGAGTTTGCCGAAAAAGCGGCAGGGAAGGGGCCATGTTTGGGCTTGATGCTTACCGCACTGTTGTGACCACGCCGACGGCAACTGCCGGCGGGGCGTCGTGCTGCATTGCGATTGAGATTATTTGCTAGCGCTTCCATCGCTGGCTCGGCCCCGTTTTTCTCACGCAACACCGAACGGACCGTCCGCCAGCAAGGGGGATGATGATGCGCGACCGTACTGGTCGCAAACGGGGTGATGACGGTGAGTTTGCAGCTTTACAACACGCTGACGCGCACGAAAGAGCCGTTCAAGGCGATCGATGACACAAACGTCCGCATGTATGTGTGCGGGCCGACGGTTTACGATTTCGCCCATATCGGCAACGCGCGCCCGGTTGTGGTGTTCGACGTGCTGTTCCGCCTTCTGCGGCACATCTACGGCGCGGAGCATGTCACCTATGTGCGCAACATCACCGACGTCGACGACAAGATCAACGCCCGGGCCAAGCGCGACTATCCTGATCTCGCTTTAAACGCTGCCATCGCCAACGTGACGGCCAAAACGGCTGACCAGTTCCATGCGGACGTCGCGGCGCTTGGCTGCATGCCGCCAACCCATGAGCCGCGCGCAACAGCGCATATCGCCGGCATGGTGCAGATGATCGAAGGGCTCATCGCCAAGGGTCATGCCTATGAGGCCGCGGGAGATCAGGGTGGCGAGGTGCTGTTCGACACCCAATCCATGCCGGCCTATGGCGCACTGTCCAAGCGCAAACTGGACGAGCAGCAGGCCGGCGCTCGTGTGGCCGTGGATGCGCACAAAAAGCACCCCGGCGACTTTGTCTTGTGGAAGCTCTCATCGGCCGACGAGCCCGGCTGGGACAGCCCCTGGGGCAGGGGACGGCCTGGCTGGCACATCGAGTGCTCGGTGATGAGCGCCCACCATCTGGGCACCACGTTCGACATTCACGGCGGCGGCCTCGACCTCATCTTCCCGCACCATGAAAACGAGATCGCCCAAAGCTGCTGCGCCCACGGCACCGACCGCATGGCCAATGTGTGGATGCACAATGGCTTCGTGCAGGTCGAAGGCCGCAAGATGTCGAAGTCTGAAGGCAACTTCGTCACGATCCATGATGTGCTGCACACCGATAAGGTGGGCGGGCGCTCCTGGCCCGGCGAGGTGGTTCGCCTGGCGCTTTTGATGACGCATTATCGCGAGCCCATCGATTTCTCGCTCAAGCGGCTCGAGGAAGCGTCAAACCTGATTGCGAAATGGCCGGAGCTCGTAGATGCCCAAGCGGAGTGCCCATCTGAGGTGCTCGACGCGCTGCACGATGATCTCAACACGCCCGCCGCATTGCAGGCGCTTCAACGGCACGCCGGCAGCGACCCTGCTGTGTTCTCGGCGGCGGCATCGGTTTTGGGCGTTGCGCCCCCCAAGCTGGCGCTTCTGGTGGATGCCGGTGATGTCGATGCCATCGTCGCCAACCGCCTCGCACTGATCGCCGAAAAGAACTGGGCCGAAGCCGACCGCATCCGCGATGATCTGCTATCAAAGGGCATTCAGCTCAAAGATGGCAAAGACCCGGAGACCGGTGAACGCGTGACCACGTGGGAGGTGAAGCGATGACCGCCCCCTACACCGGCGGCTGCCAATGTGGCGCGGTGCGGTACCGCGTGTCCGGCGAGCCCGAAACGCCGCATTTGTGCCACTGCCGGATGTGCCAGAAGGCATCGGGCAACTATTTTCTGCCGCTCGCCTGGGCGCCCGGCGACATGCTGACTCTTACGCGAGGGGAACCTTCATGGTTCCACTCCTCCGATCCCGTCCGCCGGGGCTTTTGCGCTCAGTGCGGCACACCGCTCTTCTTCGATACGCTCAGTTCGGACGGTATGGCGTTCACGCTGGGCAGCCTTGATGACCCAGCCGCGCTTCCGCCGACCATGAATGATGGCGAAGAGAACCGCGTGCCCTTCTTCCACCAGTTGGGCGCGCTTCGCTCCAAAGAAGTCGAGCGCGATGCCCTGTCGCCCATCATCGACGCAACCAACCACCAACACCCAGACCACGACACAGAAGCGTGGGAGCCAAAGCGATGAACGCACACGCCAGCAAAGAACGCCTCTATCTGTTCGACACCACCTTGCGGGACGGACAGCAGACCACGGGTATCGACTTCTCGCTCGACGACAAGATCACCATCGCGCGGATGCTCGATGAGCTCGGCGTTGATTATGTCGAAGGCGGCTACCCAGGCGCCAACCCAACCGACTCGGCCTTCTTCGAAGAGCCGCGCACCAGCAACGCGACCTTCACCGCTTTTGGCATGACACGGAGGGCGGGCGTGTCGACCTCGAACGATCCTGGCCTTCGCGCGCTGCTCGACGCGGCGGGCGACGCAATCTGCTTTGTCGCAAAGAGCTGGGACTACCATGTCCGCGTCGCGCTCAAGACCACCGAGGACGAAAACCTCGCCTGCATCCAGGACTGTGTGATGGCGACGCTCGCCCGCGGCAAAGAACCCATGGTCGACTGCGAGCACTTTTTCGATGGCTACAAGGCCAATCCCGGTTACGCGCTCGCCTGCGCCGAGATCGCCTACCAGGCCGGCGCGCGTTGGGTGGTGCTTTGCGACACCAATGGCGGCACCCAGCCCGACGAGGTGCGGGCCATCGTGGCCGAGGTCATCAAGAAGGTGCCCGGCAGCCATCTGGGCATTCATCCGCACAATGATACCGAGCAGGCAGTGGCCAACGCGCTGGCCGCGGTGCGGGCCGGGGCGCGGCAGATCCAGGGCACCCTCAACGGCATCGGCGAGCGGTGCGGCAACGCCAATCTCACCTCGATCATTCCGACGCTGCTGCTCAAAGAGCCCTATGCAAGCCAATTCGAAATCGGCGTCAGCCCCGAGCAGCTTGCCAAGCTGACCACCACGTCGCGGGCGTTCGATGAGATCCTCAATCGCGCGCCTGATCGCCACGCGCCCTATGTCGGCGCGGCGGCTTTCGCCACCAAGGCCGGCATTCATGCTTCAGCTTTGCTTAAAGAGCCTGAGACCTATGAACACGTGCCGCCGCAGACGGTCGGCAACCGACGCCGCGTGCTGGTTTCCGACCAGGCGGGCAAATCGAATTTAATATCTGAACTCAATCGCTTAGGCCTTGTCTTTGACTCAAAAGACCCGCGCCTTGATGACCTTCTGGTTGAACTCAAGCAGCGCGAGGCAACCGGCTATTCCTATGAAGGGGCGGACGCCTCGCTGGCGCTTCTGGCCATGGGTCGGCTCGGCACGATCCCGCGCTACTTCAAGGTCGACAGCTACAAGGTTGCGGTCGAGCGCCGCTTTAACGCGCTTGGTGAAACCATCGATCTCGCCGAAGCCGTCGTGAAGGTTGAAGTGGATGGCGAGAAGCTGATGTCGGTCGCCGAAGGCAACGGCCCGGTGAACGCGCTCGACAACGCGCTGCGCAAAGATCTTGGTCGCTTTCAGTCGATCATCGAAACGCTCGAGCTGGTCGACTACAAGGTCCGCATCCTCAACGCCGGGACGGCGGCGATCACCCGGGTCTTGATAGAAAGCGAAGACACCGCGACCGGCGACCGCTGGTACACGGTCGGGGTGTCAGAGAACATTGTCGACGCCAGTTTCCAGGCGCTCGAAGATTCGATCATCACCAAGCTGATGCGCGCCGAGGGCCTGCTCGCTGTGCCGGCGGCAGAGTAGCCAAGATCGCACGTTGAGCGGAGCGAAGCGCAAGATCTTGGCGAACTAAGAGAAAGAAGCGCCGTGAACACAGATTCGGGCATGACGATTCGCCCCTCTAGCGAAGCCGACCAGCAGGCACTGATGGAGCTCTACCCACGGGCCTTCCCCGACGAGGACTTGGCTGAACTCGTCACCGACGTGTTGGCTTGCCCCGATGCCCAATCCTACCTGGCTGAGGACAAGGGCGAGGTGATTGGCCATATCGGCTTCACCGACTGCGGCGTCGCGGGCAGTGACCTGACGTTCTCGATGCTCTCACCCTTGGCGGTCGCGCCCGAGCGGCAGCGCCAAGGTGTCGGCAAAGCCCTCATCGCGGACGGTCTTCATCGTCTGCGTGAACGGGGGATCGCCAAACTATTCGTCCTTGGCGACCCGAAATATTACAGCCGTTCGGGCTTCACCCAGGAGATGAAGGTGCTGCCACCTCAACCGGTCCGCAATGATTGGATGCCGGCCTGGCAATCGATTGCACTTGAGGCGGAAGGCGAGACGGCAGCAGGTATGCTGAAGGTTCCGGCTTTCTGGGATCGGCCGGATTACTGGAGCTAGAGCAGTTTCAGCAACAATCGCAGGCTCTTACGCCTGCGGCATTGCGTGAGAACAGCAGCCTAAAGCCGTTCAAGTGCCGCTTCATCGCCTTGAAGCGCTTCGGCAGACAGGCTCGCCATCTCGTTGCGCAGCTTGGGGACAATTTCCGTTACGTCGGACGCGATCAGGTAGCGGATCATGGTCTCGCGCGTGATGAACTCTTCAGAGATCATGTGATCGAGGAGCTCGGTCAGTGGCCCCCAAAAGCCGCCAATATCAGCCAGCAGAACCGGCTTCTTGTGGCGCCCGAGCTGCGCCCAGGTGATCATCTCAACCACCTCTTCAAGTGTGCCAATGCCGCCGGGCAGGGCGACAAACGCGTCAGCTTCCTCAAACATGCGGCGTTTGCGCTGATGCATATCGTCGGTGATCACCAGGTCCTCGACCCGCTGAAGCATGACTTCGCGTTCTTGAAGAAAGCGCGGAATGACGCCGGTGACCTCGCCGCCCGCATCAAGGCAGGCCCGCGCGACGGTGCCCATCAGGCCCACCGAACCGCCGCCATAGACGAGGCGCAGATGGTTCGCGGCGATCTCCCCACCCAGCAGCGTTGCCGCTTGCTGGTAGCTGGGGTTCCGTCCGCTTCGGGAGCCGCAATAGACGCAAATCGAAGTCAATTCACTCATAGTTGTTGAGTGGCAGCCACGCCCAGGCAGGTCAAGCAGCCTGCGCCTTGTGGCTTGCTTGCCGCGCTGCGAAAAGACCGGTAAACCCGGTCGATCTTCTGTTAACGCTAAACCAAGGTTCTGCGCATGTATCGCGGCGTGACCCTCGTTCTCGGCCTCATCGTCCTCGCTGGCGGCTTCGCCTTTGGAAACCAGTTTCTGAACCGGCCGCAAAGCGATGTGGCAAGCCTCGCGCCAGAGGCGGCAGCCCCGGCCGAGCAGCCGGCCTCAGACCAGACGGCTGATGCGGCCACGCCCGAGCCAGAGCCTGAAGCCCAGCCTGAAACCGCTGCGGCACCCGCGCCTGCTGAGTCGCCTGAAGACAGCGCGAGCACTGAGGATATGGCGCCCGAAGTGACGGAAGCCGAAGAGGTCGCATCCGAGGCGGTTGAAGAGGCCGTCACCGAGGAGACGGCGACCGTTGAGCCGGCGGCCCCCGCGGCCCCCCAAGAGCCCGTGACCGACGAGGCTGCCGCTGAAGAGGCAAGCGATCCTACGGTCGCTGAGGAGGTCGAAACCGCCGCTGCCGATCCCGTTAGCCCTGCCGACGACCAGGCCAGCACCGAGACGGCTGTCGAGACCTCCGAAGAGACGGCCGCGCCCGTTGCCGAACCAACAGAACCGAGCTTTGCCGATCTCACTGCGCCCACCTTGGACATTGTGCGGATCGAGCCCACGGGCGAAGCTTTGATCGCCGGCAATGCCGGGCTGCCCGCGCGCATCGGTCTTCTGCACAATGGCGATGTCGTCGCGGAGACCAACGCAGATGGCTCAGGCGACTTCGTGCTGGTGCCCGATATGCCGCTCCCCGTTGGAGACGGGACTTTGCAGATCGCCATTCTCGGCGATGATGGCGTACCGGCCCTGGCGGCGGAAGAAGAGGTTGCCGTCGTCGTGCCGCAGGTTGGCAGCGCTGAAGGCTTCCTCGTGGGCATTCTGCGACCCGGCCAACCCGTTGAAATCATTGAGCGTGAAGCGCCGCGCGCTGACTTTGGAGCCACCGAAGACGCAAGCGTTGACGCCCCGGCCGTTGAAGAGGCCGAAGCTGAAGCCGCACCAGTCGAGGATGTCGTCGAAACGGCAGCTGTCGAGCCAACGGACGCCGTTGAAGATGCCGCGAGAGCCGAAGCCCCGCCGACCGTGGTGATCGACGCCATCGAGCTTGAAGGTCAGCGCATCTGGATCGCCGGCGCCGCCGAGCCGGGCACCGTGGTGCGCCTCTATCAGGACAATGCCTTGCTAGGCGAAACGCGCGCCGGCCCCGAAGGTCGCTACCTGTTCGAAGGCACGTTGAGCGATGCTGAGGGTCAGGTAACCGTTCGGGCTGACGCACTCGCGCCGGGCAGCGCCGATGTCCTGGCCCGCGCCGTGGTGCCGTTCACGATGCCGGGCTCCGCGCCAGTGACTGACATCGCGCAAGCGGATGAGGCACCAGCAACGGACGAAACCACCGCTCCCGCGACGCCGGAGCCGACGCTTGCAGCGGCAGACCCATCTGCGGACACCGCGACTGACTCTAACGTCAACGTAAGCGAAGAGATTGAAACCGCGGTTGTTGCTCAGCCGACTACGGACGCTGCCGAAGCCGCGACCCCGAGCGCATCGGGGCGTGTATCTGTGCTCGATACCGGACGCGTGATCATCCGCCGCGGGGACAATCTGTGGACCCTGTCGCGGCGGGTGTACGGCCTTGGCGTGCGCTACACCGCGATCTACGACGCAAACCGCGACCAGATCCGCGATCCGGCGCTCATTTTCCCCGGCCAGGTGTTTGACCTGCCCTCGCCAGACGCTGAGTGGGGAGAGGTTCCGGGTGTCGATGCTCTCGAACCCGAGCAGCGCGTTTCCGAGCCCTGAGCACGGAAAACGGGCCATCCGGTCTACCGCGCTACCTTGCAATTCGGCGCGCGAGGCCTATTTCATCGGCAAATGACGATGAATGCCCCCTCCCAAACAGCCCGGTGCGTTGATCTGACCAGCGAGCAGCTGGCCGATATCGCACGCGCCCTCGGCCACCCGGCGCGCCTCGCCCTGGTTGGCGCGCTCGCCGAGGAGCCGCGCTGCTGCGGTCATCTGGTGGAAGACCTCGCCCAACGCGATCAGCGGCTCGCCCAATCCACCGTGTCCCAGCATCTCAGCGTGCTCGTTGATGCGGGGCTTGTCGAGCGCTCGACATGCGGCGTGCAGAGCCATTACCGG
Organism: Devosiaceae bacterium MH13; assembly: GCA_019192585.1. Lineage (GTDB taxonomy): Bacteria > Pseudomonadota > Alphaproteobacteria > Rhizobiales > MH13 > MH13. The sequence goes on along the minus strand of JAHCMG010000064.1, from coordinate 8,478 downwards.
CTTAATCCGCGTGCCTTTGAAGGGTTTCAAGCCGCATTGGCCGCCGTCACCGCGCCGGCGCAGGAGGGCGCGAGCCTAACGCGGAGCATGCATGGCAACTGACACAACCGCGCCGGCGTCCGCAGGCAAAACTGCCAAGCCAGCAGCTACTCCAAAACCAGCGCGCGATGGCGATTCCGAGGCCGGCCTCTCCACTGATGATGGGGCAATGCTCGAAACGCTGCGGACGCTGTTTCCCTATATCTGGCCGCACGACCGCCCCGACCTGCGCCAACGTGTTTACATCGCGCTGGGCATCTTGGTGCTTGCCAAGCTTGTCACCGTTCTGGTGCCCTACACCTGCAAGTGGATCACCGATGCGCTGACCCAAGGCGTTGTCGATGGCGACGCGGTCCCGGCCTATTTTGAGCCTTCGATCGTCCCGGCGTTCCTGCTGGTGCCGGTCATGCTGGTGGTCGCCTACGGCGTGAGCCGCCTGATGATGGTGGGCTTCAACGAGCTGCGCAACGCGCTGTTTGCCAAGGTCGGCCAGCATGCCGTGCGCCAGCTTGCCAACGAGACCTTCGGGCACATTCACCGGCTCTCATTGCGCTTCCACCTTGAGCGCCGCACCGGCGGCCTGTCGCGGATTATCGAGCGCGGCACCAAGGGCATCGAAGTCATCATCCGCTTTCTTATCCTCACCGCGGTCCCGACGATCCTTGAGTTCGTGTTGATGGTCGGCGTCATCTGGTACCAGTTCGACTTCAGCTACTCGGCCATCGTGATCGGCGTGGTGCTGGCGTTCTTGTGGTTCACCAAAGTCGCCAGTGATTGGCGCATTGCCATCCGCCGCGAGATGAATGACGCGGACACCGAGTCGACCACAAAATCCGTCGACGCGCTCCTCAACTATGAAACGGTCAAATATTTCGGCAATGAGGAGATGGAGTCCCGCCGGTTCGACCGGGCCATGGCGAACTATGAACGCGCAGCGACCAAAACCTACACATCGCTCGCGTGGCTGAACTTCGGGCAGACCTTCATTTTCACCGTCGGCCTGGTGGCCTGCATGATGCTGTCGGCCCGCGCCGTGCAAACGGGCACACAGACGCTCGGCGACTTTGTCATGATCAACGCGCTGTTGTTGCAGCTCTGGCAGCCGCTGAACTTCCTTGGCTTCGTCTACCGCGAGATCAAGCAGGGCCTTGTCGACCTCGAGACCATGTTCGGGCTCCTCCGGCGCAACCCCGAGATCAACGATGCACCCGACGCTACGCCTTTGCAGATCAAGGGCGGCGCGATCCGCTTCGAGAACGTCCACTTCGCCTACGATCCCGAGCGCCCGATCCTCAACGGCATCAGTTTCGAGGTGCCTGCGGGCAAACAGGTGGCGCTTGTTGGGCCGTCGGGCGCGGGCAAGTCGACCATCTCCCGGCTGCTCTACCGTTTTTATGATGTTTCCGACGGCGCCATCACCATCGATGGCCAAGACCTCCGCTCACTGACCCAGGCGAGCCTGCGCCAACAGATCGGCATGGTCCCCCAGGACACGGTTCTGTTCAACGACACCATCGCCTACAACATCCGCTATGGCAGGCCGTCTGCAAACGATGAGCAGGTCCGCGAGGTTGCGCAACTGGCGCAGATCAGCGACTTCATCGCCCAGCTTTCCGAGGGTTATGACACCGAAGTCGGCGAGCGCGGCTTAAAGCTGTCCGGTGGCGAGAAACAGCGTGTGGCGATCGCCCGAACCTTGCTGAAGGCCCCGCCGATCCTGATCCTTGATGAGGCGACCAGCGCGCTCGACAGTCAGACCGAGCAGGAGATCCAGGCCGCGCTTGATCTTGTCTCCAAGGACCGCACGACGCTTGTCATCGCGCACCGCCTGTCGACCATTGTCGACGCTGACGAGATCATCGTTCTGCGGGCAGGGGAGATTGCCGAGCGCGGCACCCATGCCGAGCTCCTGGCCCAGAAGGGCCTGTATGAGACCATGTGGAACCGCCAGCGCGAGGCCTCCGAGGCCGAAGCACAGCTGGCCGATACGCGGGCAAAAGACACCATGGGTCTTGTGGCCCGTGGCCCCCGCGCTGGAGAGGTTGTAGAAGGCGGGCCATGAGCCTTCTGCAATCTGTCCGCACCGCCATCCCGCCGATAAACCCGGCTGGCTATCCGTTCATCGCCGTCTTCGCGCTTGCCTCGCTGGCGCTCAGCTGGCTGTCGACGAGCCTGTTTTGGATCGGCGTTGGCCTGACGCTGTGGTGTGTCCTGTTCTTCCGCGATCCCAAACGCATCACGCCTCAAGATGAGAACCTGGTGATCGCGCCCGCCGATGGCCGCATTTGCTTTGTCGGTCATCGCCGCCCGCCGCCAGAGCTGATGCTCGGCGACCAGCCCATGCGGATGGTCGGCATTTTCATGAACGTCTTCGATGTTCACGTGAACCGCGCCCCTGTCACAGGCCGCATTGAGCGCATCGCCTACAAGCCCGGCGCCTTTGTCAGCGCAGATCTTGACAAGGCAAGCGAGGCCAATGAGCGCAATGGTTTCGTCTTCGAGACGCCACATGGCCCCTTGGCGGCCGTTCAGATTGCGGGCCTTGTGGCCCGGCGGATTCTCACCTGGGGCGAAGAAGCGCAGCAGGTCCAAGCCGGCGAGCGGATCGGGATGATCCGCTTTGGCAGCCGCGTCGATGTCTATCTGCCCGATGTGGCGCAGGTCGTCGTCGGGATGGACCAGCGCACGGTAGCTGGCGAAACCATCATCGCGCAATATGGTAGCGATGGCCGGTTGGACCGATCGGTCCCGCTGCGCTTCCGCGAAGACTAGCCGGCTCCAAACGCGTAGAAGTGGCCGATGACAAGTCTGTTCCAGCGTTTTGACCCCGGCTCGAAAACCGGCCGCCGCAAGGGCGCGGCCCGCCGTTTCCAGCGTGTGCCGCTGCGCGTAGTGCTGCCAAACATGGTCACGCTGCTGGCGCTCTGCTCTGGCCTCACGGCGGTGCGCCTCGCGCTCGATGACCGGCTGGAACTGGCCATGATGGCTATCCTCCTCGCCGCGTTCCTTGACGCGCTTGATGGGCGCTTGGCCCGCCTTCTCAAGGGCACCAGCCGGTTCGGCGCGGAGCTTGATAGCCTTACCGACTTCGTCAATTTCGGCGTCGCCCCAGCGCTGATCCTCTATCAGTCGTCGCTGGCGGCCCTAGATAATCTCGGCTGGATCGCGGCGCTTATCTACGCCATCTGCACCGGCCTGCGGCTGGCGCGCTTCAACGCCGCGCTCGACACGGTCAAGCCCAGCTATGCGGTGCATTTCTTCACCGGCATCCCCGCACCGGCGGGCGCGCTGCTGGCGCTGTTGCCGATGTATTTCGCGCTTCTCGGCGGCCGATGGCTCACGGAGCTTCCGCTTCTGGTGGCGCTCTACATCGTCGTGATCGGCCTGTTCATGGTCTCCAGCTTGCCGACGCTGTCGGGCAAGCGGTTCGGCGCGCGGCTGCCATCAGACAGTGTCCTGCCGCTCATGGTCGGCGCGGCAGCCTTGGTGGCGTTGCTCGTCGCGTTCACCTGGCAGGTGCTGATCGCGCTGGCCTTGGTCTATCTCGCGATGCTGCCGGTTGGCCTGATGGTCCACCGCCGGATGGCCAGCGCTGAACGGGCGTCTGAAACCACTGCTCTAGCCACTGAGGCGGAGCCTGAGGAGCGCCGTGCCGATGCGTCTGACGACTGAGTTTGTTGTCAGCGCCCTGGTGCGCCGCGCTGAGACGGCCGGGGCCTATGCCACCGTGCTGCGGAACGGCGATCCCACCGCCGGGGCCATCTATGTTTTGGTCGATGGACGCGCGGGGACCGTGGCGCTTTTCGGGCCTGCACCCGCCTATGCCGCTGATCCCGATGCCATGCCGGCCGATGCCGCGCTCACGGGCAACCGGCTCTTCAGCGCCATACCGCTCCAGCCAGAGCCCAGCACCCGGGCAGCTATGGACGCAATCGACCGCGAAGCGCGTATGGACCCCGATTTGTGGCTTGTTGAGATTGAAGACCGTGCGATGCGCAGCTTCTTGCCCATCATAGAGGTTTAGGGCCTTGCGGCCGCGTCGGCATTTAGACCGCCTTGCGAAAGCCTTGCGCGGACGAGCCTGAACCTGCCCGACTTGTCGGCGCTGGGCGCGAGGCGCTGTGCGGCACGGGTCGGGCGGCAGGTGCTTCCGCTTCAGCCGCATCCGAACGGCTGCGCCTTTGCTCGCCGGCGACTTGCGCGGCTTGTGCGAGCTGACCGTCGCGCATGGCGGTGACCACGAACAGGGCCGTCGATTCCGGCAGTGCCTTGAACCGGTCGACAAGGCGGAATGTGTCTCGCGGCGATCCGGTCATGCCGATACGGCCCAAGATGAGCATGCGCGCGAACGCGGTGCTAGAAAGCCCGGCTGCCCGGGCGAGCACCATCAAAGCGTCGCCATCGGCTTCATCGAGGAGTTTGGAGACCAGCATCTGCTCCAGGTCGAGAGCCTTGCAGAAGGCGTCGGCGAGCGCCGCCTGGTCGCGCTGCTCGATGATCGTAAGAAATGCTAGATCAGCATCGTGCCGCGTCGGATCGAGCGCACGTCGCGCGTCTTTCTGGCTTGTCGCTGGCCGATCCTGGGAGAGCCTGGCCAAAACGGCCCGGCGGCCGGCGCCATCCATCTTGGCAAACTGAACCGCTTCGCTCTCAGGGGTCGCGCGGGGGGGGGCGGGCACCGCCAAGCGCTCCGGCTGCGCGTCCTGTGCGACCATCTCTTGCGCCACAGGGGCTGGTTCTTCGCTGGCTGGCAAGTCCCAGATGTCTACTTCTGGTTCGTCCGAGAGCACGTCGTCATCACTGGTTGTGGCGGACGCCGCGACCTCAACAGGCTGCGGTTTAGCGTTGCGCTTCTCAAGCAGCGCGCCCGTGACATCGGCGTCGCCCGCCGCCACCATCATGGTGATGTGCTCGGGCTTGAGGCTATGGTGGGTGGCCAGCTCTACGCGCAAGCCCCGGTCGCCCTCTTGGATCAGACGTGCAACAGCCTCATCGCTGAGACGATTGGCGCGGATCAAGATGATGGCCGCGCGGCGGTTGGTGAAGGACAGTCTGTCGGCCAACGACGGTGACAGGTCATCCCGGCTTGAAATGGCACGCGCCAGCGTCGCGAGCGCCTCTTCGTCCGAGAACCCCATAAACCCATGGGCCAAAGCGGTCAGGCGGTTCAGCTCATCAACACGGCCTGGCGGCGTGAGCGACAACAGCGTCGAAACGGCGTTCAGCATACCCGTCGGTCGACCGACAGGCCCTTCGGCTGCGTGCGTCTGATCGTGCGTATGCGTGCCGTCCAGGGATGACCCCAAGAGCGCCGCATCAAGCGCCGATTCAGCTCCCCATTGTGTCATGGCCACCTTTGCCCAATTCCGCCGCCGAACAGGTGCGTTCCTCGGCATCGATCTATGCCGGCGGACCGTTAGCAAAGGTTTAACCTTGCCCGATCCTTAATGCGTCACATCAGGCCACTGCCAGCGATTCGCCAGCTGCTTGCGCAGCGACGGCTGGGAAATCGGGGAACGAAACACAAGCTGGGTGGGCGACATGCGCCGCAGACGCGATTGCCGCTTTGATGACCAAACGCCGAAAGCCGCAGCGCCCGCGGGCGCGTCGGCGCCTGTCGTTGACCTTGGGTCGTTTCGTGACAAGCAGCGCGCGACCCGCAAGGCGGATGCGCCGCGCGGCGAGGGGTCGGCCACGATCCATCTGTTCACCGGGGTGCAGATTGTCCGCGTTGAGCCAGAGCGCAGTGAAACCGCTTAGGCCGATCCACTTGCGCCAGAACGCCTCTACTCGGCCTGCCACCACCAAACGCGCTTTGGTACCGTTGATGATCGTGCTGGCCGCCGCGACGGGCCTTGCCGCCTGCTCGCCTCGTGGTGATTTCGGGCGCGACCGCCCCAGCGTCATGACAAGCTCGGTGCTGCCGGTGGCAGGCTTTGTCTCTACCTATTCGGCCCGCGAGCCGGTCTCGCACTTCAACTATACTGATGATGAGCGAACGCTCAGGCGACTTGGCTGGACGTTGGTTGTGCCAACGCACGCGGAAGATTGGCTCGGTAGCACCGCGGCACATTTGCAGCGGGCCGAAATCATCCGCCGGGCGGACCTGGTGCTGAGCCCCGAAAGCTACCACCGCTACCTTTCGCGCCGCGATTACCGCTCGTCCGATGTCCGTTACGCCCGCATCATGGACGATGCCGCCAAAGACATGGCAGCAATTGAACGCTATTTCGCCTATGCCCAGCGGGTGCGCGCAGCCGATGACGAGCGCTCGCGCGCAACGATGGCCTTGCCGGACATCACCCCCAGTGAACTGGCCGCAGCAAACGGGCGCATCGCCGAAAACCAGCGCCAGTTTGCTTGGGTCAAGCGTGCGCTCCTGTTCCGCATCTACGCCTACCGCTACGCGCTCGATCGGCTGATGATTGAGACGCCGTCTGCCAACACGCAGCTCGCGATCGCGCGCGTCGATACGTTAGAGGCCGAGGTTCTGGCCGCATTGGAGATCGACGCCGCCTTTGCCGCAGGGCTCGACCAGCCCATCCGCTCGTCACAGCAGCCGGTTGATCTCATGGAAATCGTCTCAAAAGGCTAACCGCCGCCTTGCGCCAGTTACTGGTTGGTTGTGGGTGCTGTCTCGAGGATGGGCCGAGGCACCGGCGCTGGGATGTTGCGCTGCCGTGGGGCCTGCCGGTCTGGTGCCGCGTCGCCGTCCTCAGCATCATCCGGCGTTGGCGCAACAAAGGTGAACGTTGCCAGCGTGCAATCGGTTTGCGCCAGCTCTTCGCGCAACGTTGGGCGTAGAGCGCTATGGGTTGCGAGGCCGGATATCCGCGCAAGGCCCAGAGGGCCGTCCATCTCGACCACCAGCGTGTCCGGCGGCAGGACGGCGCCGTTCTCGGTGAGCTCGGTCGCCAGTTCAGGGCGCATGACGACAAGGTCAAGCCGACCGCCACTCGCCGCGCGGTGGTTCACCGACCCGACGACCAAGCCGCTGAGCGTGTGCACCGAGATCGACCAGAAAGGCGCTTCGATCTCACCGCCGACGCGCACCGCACCATCGCGTAAATCGAAAGCGCAGTAGGCGCTGTCCTGGCGGGCGTCGGCGAAGCGAAAGCGCGCGGTGATCTCACCGGTCGGATCGGGGTAGAGCTGCGGCTCGGTCTCGCCCGCCGGCAGCAAGGTCTCAACCTGAACGGCGCTACCGATCCGCGGCAGGGCGAACACGACCAGCAGATGGATCAGCGCTGCGACCGCGAGCGTGGTCCCGATCCACACTGCAAAGCTTGCCGGCCCGTCGGAGCCGACCTTCTCGCTTTGGGTTTTGCTATTCGCCGCCACGAATGCCATCACACGCCCTTAGCAGCCGCTGGCCGCAGTGCCGACCGACAGGGTCGGCAGCGCCGCGTCGCCGTTGTCGGGCGCCGAACCGATCGCGCCGTCATAGACGTGAAGGACGAGCGCCACGTCGCTGGTCACCCGCGAGAGCAGAGTGTTTGTCGTTTGCGGCCTTGGGCCGATCGTCAGATCGAAACTGCCATCACGATTGTAGACAATGTCCTGGCTGTGCACCGCCAGCATGTCGCGCCCGGCGCTTAAGGGCGCGCCGTTGGGCGTGAGCACAGACAAGGTCCAGACGCGGGCGATTTCCACTTCGCCAGACACGGTGATCGTGCAGTCCGGACGCAACGCCCGGCCATCGCCCGCTTGTGTTGCAACAAAGCGCATGCCTTCGGCGCTCCCGGGCGGAAGCTGGCCTGAGCTCGCGATGTAGGCATGCGCATAGGGGTCTGCGGCGGCGTCACCGACCGCGCTCACCGCTTCCCACACGCCAATGCGTACCATGCCCGTCGGCTTGAGGGTCTGGCTGGCGTAGATCGCGCTCGCTGTTCCTAAAATAGCGGCCGTTAGGCCAACCGATAGGAGCCACAACAGTCTGGCCATGGGCTCAGTTCGGTCGCTGCGAAGTCACAGCCTCCGGCGCTTGCAGAGCCGCATCACCAAAGGTGCCAATGGCCTCTTCGCTGGTCTCGGATGCCGATGACAGCTCTCCACCGCTCGGGGCGTCGACTTCAAACCGGCGGGCGACACCGCGCAGCACTGTGGTCAGCTCCGAGGACAGATCGCGATCGGCATCGGGATCGATCCGCTCTTGGCGCGTGGCGACGATCAGCTCTGGCCGGTCTTCGATCTCGACATCCACACCGGGCATCAGCGGCGGGCTCAGCCCACGGTGGGCAGCGTCCATGATGGCCTGCCAGGTCATCGCCGGCAAACGGCCGCCTGTGAGGTTGTTGGTCGAGGTGAAATCGTCATTGCCGAACCACACGCTGGCGGTGAAACGGCCGGTGTAGCCGATGAACCAGGCGTCTCGGTAGGCCTGCGTTGTACCGGTTTTGCCCGCGGCCGTGATACCAGGCAGCTGGGCGCGCCGCGCGG
>JAHCMG010000063.1 GCA_019192585.1 Devosiaceae bacterium MH13 | reverse complement strand
ATCAACCCGCGCTTCAGGGTTGCGGCGCCGGCCGGGCAAGCGGGTGGCGGCGACCAGATCGCCATCCTTGGCCTCACCCAGCTCATGCACCGGAACCGTCAGCACGTCCGCTTTGCGGTCCACCGGTTCAACGGTCGCCGGCCCGCGAGATGGCAGCCTTAAGACGCCGAATGTTCGGCCGACGGGCTTGCCGATGACCTTGATCAGCTCCGCTGCGCCGGCTGCACCGTTTTCCGGCGGCTCGGTCTGCCGCACCAACACCATGTCGCCAATGCCCGGCGGCCGCGTCGCCGTGCGGGCGCGCTTGCTTGACTTCTGGACCAGCACGAAGCGGGGCGGCGAGCCGTCGAAAGGCAGGTTGGGCTCGATCAGCGGTTCGCCATCATCGTCAACCGAGACGATGTGGGCGGGGAAGACGGCAGGCAAAGCGTCGGCGGGGCGCAGGCTGCTGCCTTCTTTGCTCAAAAGGCCGCGGTCGCGCAGGCTCTTGAGCTGCTGCTTGAGCGCGATGCGGTCCGAGCCCTTGATACCAAACGCACGCGCCACCTCGCGTTTGCCGTTCTGCCCGGGATTGTCCGCCAGGAACGCGAGCACCTCGTCATCACTGGGCAGTCTGCTCATTCAGCGTCAGCCGGTGCGGCTTTGGCTTTTGTTGTTTTCTTCTTGCTTGCTGCGGTCTTGGTCGCTGCCTTGCGCTTGGCAGGTGCTTTCTTCTTACCGGCCTTCTCGGCGCGCGCGGCGATCAGCTCGAGCGCCTGCTCCATGGTCACGGCCTCAGGCTCGATGTCCTTGGGGATCGTCGCGTTGATCTTGCCGTGTTTGACGTATGGCCCATAGCGGCCGGAATGCACCGTCACGGCACCGCCGTCGGGATGGTCGCCAAGCGTTTTGAGCGCGGCCGGGGCGCCTCTGCGCCCGCCACGCCCGCCATTGGCTGCCTTCTCGGCGAGCACGGCAACGGCCCGGTTGAGGCCGACATCGAAGACTTCATCGACGCTGTCGAGATTGGCGTACATGCCATCGTGCAGCACGAACGGGCCATAGCGGCCGATCCCGGCCTGGATGTCCTTGCCGCTTTCGGGGTGCTGGCCAACGAGCCGAGGCAGAGACAGGAGCCGCAGCGCGCGCTCCAGGTCCATTGTGTCCTTCGCCCAGCCTTTGGGAAGGCTGGCGCGCTTGGGCTTTTGGCCTTCGCCCAGCTGGACGTAGGGGCCGAAGCGCCCATCGCGCAGCGTGACTTGTTCGCGGCTCTCGACATCTTCGCCCAAGACGATGGGCCCGGACTGCGCCTCGCCATCGCCGTCGCCTGCGCCGAGCTGGCGGGTGTAGTTGCACTCTGGGTAGTTCGAGCAGCCGATAAACGCGCCATAGCGCGAGATCTTCAGCGACAATTGCCCATCCGAGCAGGCGGGGCAGGCCCGCGGGTCCTTGCCATCACCCTTGTCAGGGAAGATGTGCGGCCCGAGAAGCTCGTTGAGCGCGTCGATCACTTCGGCGATCCGCAACTCGGAGATGTCGTTGACCGCTGAGGAGAACGCGGTCCAGAAGGCGCGCAACACATCGCGCCAGTCCCGCTCGCCGGCGGAAATCTGGTCGAGCTCCTCTTCGAGCGAGGCCGTGAAATCATACTCCACATAACGCTTGAAGAAGGCTTCAAGGAACGCGGTCACGAGCCGGCCTTTGTCGGACGCGTAGATCCGCCGCTTATCGATGGAGATGTACTCGCGGTCTTGCAGCACCGCGAGGGTGGCAGCGTAGGTCGACGGGCGGCCAATGCCGAGCTCTTCCATCCGTTTGACCAGGCTCGCCTCAGAAAAACGTGGCGGCGGCTCAGTGAACTTCTCCGTCGCATCGATCTTCTCGCGGGTGATCTTCTCCCGCTCGCTGATGGGCGGCAGGCGCCGATCATCGTCGCTATCGCCATCTTTGCCGGAGGTGCCCGCTGCCGTGTCATAGGCTGCCAGGAAACCATCAAAGGTGATCACAGAGCCGGTTGCCCGCAAGTTCGCCTCGTGGCCGCCGCCATTTGCGACGAGCTCAACGGTGGTGCGCTCAGACACGCTGGCCGCCATCTGGCTGGCGACCGTGCGGGCCCAGATCAGCTGGTACAGCTTGGCTTGGTCGCCATCGAGATAGCGCTTCACCTCGTCCGGCGTGCGCATCAGATCAGTCGGGCGGATGGCCTCGTGCGCTTCCTGCGCGTTCTTTGCTTTGGACGAGTACATCCGCGCGTCTTTGGGCAGGTACCGCTCACCATAACTGTCGCCGATCAGCTGGCGCGTTGCGCGGATCGCTTCGGGTGCCATCTGCACGCCATCGGTCCGCATATAGGTGATCAGGCCAACGGTCTCGCCATCAATCTCCACACCTTCATAGAGCCGCTGCGCGAGGCGCATCGTGACGCTGGGCGACATGCCAAGCCGCGAGGAGGCATCCTGTTGCAAAGTCGAGGTCGTGAACGGCGCCTGTGGGTTGCGCCGGACGGGCTTCGCTTCAACGCTTTGGACCGCGATGTCCGCCGCTTCGAGCATCGCCTTGATGGATGCCGCCTGATCCGCATCGGTCAGGTCATGGCGGCCGAGTTTCTGGCCATCATAGCCGGTCAGCCGCGCCTCAAAAGGTGCGTTCGAGCCGTTGCGCAGGTGCGCAATCAGCGTCCAATAGGCGACCGGGACAAAGGCCTCGATCTCCTGCTCGCGCTCGCACACGAGCCGCAGGGCAACCGACTGGACACGGCCAGCAGACCGCGAGCCCGGCAGTTTGCGCCACAGAACCGGCGATAGGGTGAACCCCACCAGATAATCGAGCGCGCGGCGCGCCAGATAGGCGTCGACTAGCGGTGCGTCGATGGCGCGAGGATTGTCCATCGCATCGAGCACAGCCGCCTTGGTGATAGCATTGAACACCACCCGCTGGACCGGCTTGTCCTTAAGCACCTTCTTTTGCTTGAGGATCTCAAGGACGTGCCAGGAGATCGCTTCGCCTTCGCGGTCAGGGTCGGTCGCGAGGATAACGCGATCGGCCTCTTTCACGCTGCGCGCGATTTCGTTGATTGTCTTCGATTTTCCGGCATCATTCTGCCAGAGCATCGCAAATTCATTGTCCGGGTCGACCGAACCATCCTTCGATGGCAGGTCTCGAACGTGGCCCATTGAGGCCAAAACCTTGTAGTTGGACCCAAGGTATTTGTTGATGGTCTTCGCCTTTGCAGGCGATTCCACGATGACGAGGTCCATGAAGCCGCTTTCTCTTGATGAGACCGGTTCCAGACTGGCTTGGCCCGCTCGCTCGCATGCCAGGAAATGCCGCTGTCTGATCCGGTATTGGGCGCGAACATGAGTATGCGCCCTGGGAAAGTCAAACCTGATATTGTGACGGTGTGTGCGGTTGCCGCTACGGGAAAAAGCTCGTTAAGGTTGTAATACCTATCCAGATGTGCAGTATGGGTTGTGAGACCGATCCTTGGATGGCCCTTGGATGCAGCCCATGGTGGATCAAGCTTGAACCGAACATCTGGCACCAAGCCGCCGGGCCGCGCGGGGCCGGGCAGGGGTAGCAGCCCAGCGCCGTACCCTCTCGGAGGGTCTGCCACGCCGTCTCGCACGCGGGCACACACTGCAACCTATATCGCAACCATGCTTGAAGAGATCGAGAGACTGGCAAGGCGCGACGGCCTCTCCGTCCTCGGCCTGATGGTGGCGATGGCGCACGATCAGGCGCTCGCAGAAGCCGAGCGGAGTGACGAACCGGTGTGATCACCTCAGCTGGCTTGATAGGCCGCCGATGAAGCGAATCGGTCGCCTGGGTACCGGATCACCGTTCCCAACAACTCCTGCTCGACGAGCCACGCTCGGACCGGGCCAGCAGCAAGCCCCGAGGTCTGCACCAGCACATCGACCGCAATGGGCGAGGGCGAGAGGAGGCCCGCAAGTGAGGCCTCCGCTTCGACGGTGAGGTCAAGCGTTGGCGCGGCAGCAGGTGAGGGCTCTTCCAGCCCGGCGGGCGGATCCGCCCGTGAGGCACCGAACGGCAAAGACGGTTCGCGCGATGGTTCGGCCGGACCGAGTTCGGTAAGGACATCCTCAATGTTGCGGATCAGCGCCGCGCCATCTCGAATGAGCGCGTTGGGCCCATCGCTTCGCGGATCGAGCGGATTGCCGGGAACGGCCATGACGGTGCGATTGAGATCGAGCGCTTGCCGCGCCGTGATCAGAGAACCCGAGCGTTTCGCCGCTTCGATCACGATTAAAGCGGTGCACGAACCGGCAACCAGCCGGTTGCGCTTGGGGAAGTCTTGGGAGCGCGCCGTCCAAGTGACGGGCATCTCGCTGAACAGGGCCCCGCCTTCTTCGACGATCTTCTCGGCGAGCCCGACATTCTCTGGCGGGTAGGGCTCGGCAATGCCGCCCGCGAGAAACGCCAAAGTGCCGGTCTCAAGTGAGCCAAGATGCGCCGCGGCATCCACGCCGCGTGCAAGCCCGGAAATACAGCTGTAGCCGGCGCGCCCGAGATCGGCGGCCAGCGATTTTGCCATGGAGAGCCCCGCGGCCGACGCATTGCGGGAGCCGACCAGGGCCACGCCCGGCCGCTCAATGGCGTCCACACTCTTAGCGCGCACGCACAGCAAAGGAGGCGGCCGCTCGGTACGCGCGAGTGCTGGCGGATAGCCCGGCTCAAACGGCGCGATGAAACGCGCGCCGACTTTGGCGGCATGCTCAAACTCGGCGTCAATCTCTGACGCGTCAGGCGGCATAAGCGGCCGGCCACGCCGCGCCGTGAAGTCTGGCAGCGCGTCGAGAGCCGCTTCTGCGCCACCAAACATGTTGATGGGATCGCGGAAGGTGGCAGGGCCGACCTTCGGGGTCCGCAGCAAGCGCAACCAGGCCCGCCGCTGTCTCTCATCGAGCGCGGGCCAGCCCTGTGTCACGATTGACCGCCGCTGGGCTCGGACGGTGGCGCACTGGCAGACGCTTTGCTGCCGATGCGGCTCTCTTCGCCGCGCCGCAGCCGGCCAATATTCTCACGGTGCTTCCAAAAGATCAGCGCGACCATCACCAAGGCCACTTCAGCGAACGCGGGTGAGCCGAACGGTGGGGCCGGAATGAAGGCGGCGATCACCACGACCAGGGCGGCGACAAGCGCCGCCAGGGACGAAATGCGGAACAAGGCGGCCGTCGCAAGCCAGGTGGCGGCGAACAAGAGGGCGTGCGGCCAGGTCATGCCGGCGACAACGCCCAAGAAGGTTGCGACGCCTTTGCCGCCCTTGAACTTGAGCCAGATCGGATAGCAATGGCCAATCAGCGCGCCAACCCCTGCAATTACGCCAGTCGCAACGCCAAACTGCGCTGCCAGAAGCACAGCGGCCGTGCCTTTGAGCGCGTCGGCAACCAAGGTGGCCGCGGCAATATCTTTGCGGCCCGTACGCAAAACGTTCGTTGCGCCAATATTGCCGGATCCGATGGAGCGCACGTCGCCAAGACCGGCCAAACGCGTCAGCAGCAGGCCGAATGGGATCGAGCCTAGCAGATACCCAAACAACAGCGCCGCCAGGTAATACGGCGCCGAAGCGGCAAGATTGATCGGATCGGGCATCGGGCCTCCCGGTTGGTCCCTGCGGCCGGACAGTAGCGTTTCAACAAAGGATAGTGAAAGAGCCTTTGGGCTAGGCGAGCACGATTTCGGGCCGTCCATCGGCGCCCGCTTGGGCCACCAAACGACCGTTCACAAAGGTCGCTTTCACCCGGCCGGAGAAGCGTGCGTCTTCAAACGCCGTGTTTTTCGAGCGCGACACCAGGGCCTTGCGATCGAGCACCCAGGGCTCATCCGGGTCGAACACCACCACATCGCCCGGCGCGCCGGGCGCAAGCGTGCCCGCATCAATGCCGAGGATGGCTGCCGGCGTGGTCGCGACCTTGTCGATCAAAGTCGGCAAGCTGATCTGCTCATTGTGTACCAGCCGCAGCGCCGCGGGCAGCAGCGTTTCGAGCCCGACGGCGCCATCATGCGCTTCGGCAAACGGGTGCCGCTTGCGCTCCACATCCTGCGGGTCATGATCCGAGACGATCACATCGATTGTGCCATCCTTGACACCCTCTATCAGCGCCTCGCGGTCATCTTCGGTGCGCAAAGGTGGCGAGAGCTTCAGGAAGGTCCGCCACATCCCGATATCGAGCTCGTTGAGCGACAGATGATTGGCCGAAACACCAACGGTGAGCTTGATACCCTCGGCCTTCGCCCGCCGCACGGTCTCAACGCTGCGGGCGCACGAGATCTGCGCGGCGTGGTAGCGGCCACCGGTCAGCCGCGCGAGGCGGACATCGCGATCGAGCATCACAAGTTCGGCCTCTTCAGGGATGCCCGGCAGCCCATAGCGCGTGGCGCGCTCGCCTTCATGCATCACGCCATTGCCGCGCAGATCGGCGTCCTCGGGGTGGTGGATGACCAGGCCCCCAAAGTCGCGCGCATAAGTGAGCGCGTGCCGGAAGATGGCGCTGTTCGCCACCGGGTGCCGACCGTTGGAGAAGGCCACCGCGCCCGCTTCGCGCAACAGGCCAATCTCCGCCATCTCCACCCCATCGAGCCCTTTTGTGAGGGCCGCAATCGGGTGGATATGGACAACGGCCGTGTCGCGCGCGCGCCGCATCAAAAAGTCCACGAGCGCGGCATCATCGATCACCGGGTCGGTGTCGGGCATGAGACCCAGGCTCGTCACCCCGCCTGTGGCGGCGGCCTTGCTGGCGGTCTCAAGCGTCTCGAGATGCTCGGCGCCGGGCTCTCCGGCGCGCACTTGCATATCGACAAGGCCGGGCGCCGCGACGGCCCCGCGGCCATCAAGGACCAAGCATCCGTCGGGCACGCCCGTCGCCGCCGCGTCGGGGCCGGCAGCGATGATCCGGCCATCGATCATCAATATCGCGCCCGGCGCATCGAGGTTCCGTGACGGATCGATGACCCGCACGTTGGTGATTTTCACCGGTTGCACCGCCATCAAGGAAGCTGCCCCTCGTCAGCGATCGGTTCGCCATGCGCGTTTGGCAAATGCTGGGCGAGGGCCTCAAGCACCGCCATGCGGACGGCGACGCCCATCTCGACCTGTTCGTTGATGACGCTTTGCGGGCTCTCGGCGATCGCCGGGTCGATTTCCACACCGCGGTTCATCGGCCCGGGATGCATCACCAGGGCGTCCGGCTTCGCGCGGGCCAGCTTGCGCGCGTCGAGCCCGTAATAGCGGAAATATTCGCGCGTCGAAGGAATGAAGGCTGCGTTCATCCGCTCGCGCTGGAGCCGAAGCATCATCACCACGTCCGCGCCCTCTAGGGCCTCGTCCATGGATGTGGTGACATGGGCACCGAGACGGGCCGCGTCGGGCGGCAGGAGCGTTGACGGGCCGCACAAGCGCACCTGCGCCCCCATGGCATGTAGCAGCAAGAGGTTGGAGCGCGCCACGCGCGAATGAAGAATGTCGCCGCAGATCGCAACGATCAGCCCTTCAAGCTTTCCCTTGTGCCGCCGAATGGTCAGCGCATCGAGCAGCGCCTGGGTCGGGTGCTCATGGGCACTGTCGCCGGCATTGATCACCGAGCAGCCCACTTTGCGGGCCAACAGCGCGACCGCGCCCGCTGCATGGTGCCGAACGACAATGATGTCGGGCCGCATCGCGTTGAGCGTTGCCGCCGTATCGACCAGCGTTTCGCCCTTTTTGACGGACGATGAGGCGACCGACATGTTCATCACATCCGCGCCAAGCCGCTTGCCGGCAAGTTCGAACGAGGACTGGGTGCGCGTTGACGCTTCGAAAAAGAGGTTGATCTGCGTGCGGCCGCGTAGCGTCGTGCGCTTCTTTTCGACCTGCCGGCTGACTTCGATCGCCGATTCTGACAGATCCAGAAGGGCTTGAATGTCCCAGGGCTGCAGGCCCTCAATGCCCAACAAATGCCGATGTGTGAACGGCGGAAAATCGGGCGAGGGGTCGTGAGACGGCGAGCCGAGCATGAGTTGGCTCTTTAGACCCATCGAGTGAGGCTCGACAAGCCAGAAGCTCAGCTGCGTTCGGTTTGTCCACCGCTGGCGGTAGCGACGGCCGACTTACTGGCTCGCGAGGCGCCAGAAGCTCGCATGCGCGGCCAGTGCGTCACTAAGCGCACCTGTGGGGCGGCCCGTCTCGATATGCACCACCAAAGTGCCAATGATAGCCGCATGCTCGGTGATCTGCTGCGCCACATCGGCGGCGTCTGCGGTCTCGACCGTAGGCGCCAAAGCGATCACGGCATGGTGAGGCACTTCCGGCATCCCCGCGACAGGAAGCTGGAACACCCATGCTTCGCGTAGGCCGGGGCTGGCGGAGAACAGGGCCCGCAGGCAGGCCTGGTCTTCGGTGTCGAGCGCGTGCGGCTCCAGCCGGTCGAGATCGATGCCCCGGCGTTCTTCGGCGATCGCCTCGGCGTGCTGGGAAAGGCTGTCGATGGTCTGGCGCAACGTCTCTTCATCAAGCGGGCTCACCATGGCCATCGCGCCGCCGAGCCGTTCAAGAATGGTGGGGAGGGCGCTGGGCAAGGTTTCAGCGCATGTCAGCAGGTTCTGCACGCCATCGCTGAAGCCTGCTTCCACTTGCGCCTCGCCGAGCCGCAGGCGGGCCAGTGACCAGCGCGGATGGGCATGGACCAAAGCGGCATAGGCTTCGATGCCGACATGCCGATCATCGCGGTAGAGCGCATCGGCCTCGTAGAGCGGCGCAACGGCTTGGGGCAGGGCATCAATCTGTTGCTCGACGCCAGATCGGCGCTTGGCGGTCAGTTTCTTGAAAAGCGACTTCTTCGCCGGGCGCGCGGATGGCAGGCTGGGGTGTGTGCCTTCGGCCGGCTGCGCGGCGTCTGCTGTCGCTACGGTGTCCGCAGCCTCAGCCTTGCCTTTGCTTTTCAGCTTGCGAGCCTTCTTAGGCTTTGCGTCTGCCTTGTGCGGCTTGCCGACAATGACAGCGCGCGCCATCCGCTGAACGGCTTTCGGGTCAAAGGCATCGATGGCCGGCGTGGGCGAGGGAAGCACCGGCACCGGCACGTCCGTTCCCAAACGGGCGATGCGCTCAAACAGCGCCGGGCCAACACCCGCGTTTGGACTATCTGGGTTCGGCGCTTGGTGCGCGCTTAGGAGGCGCAGCGCGGCATCTCGCGCAGCCGGCTGCCAAGGCATGGCGATGCTTTCCAGCCATGGCCCTTGTGGATCGCCACGCTCTAGCCGCTCACGGTTGGAGGCGGCGAGAAGACCTTCGGTTAACAGAGCACCGACAAGCTCGTGACCGGAACACACCATAAGCGCATCGCGATCCGCCGTCTCATAGAGCGATCGTGTGTCCTGGGCCCACCGGGCTTCCGCTTCAGCTGCAGCCGCTTGCAGTGTGGAAGGTTTGGTCAGCTGGAGGAAGGACGGGCGTTTGGCCATCCCATCCGCGACGCCGCGGACACGGCCCAGCGTTTGCGTGGTCACAACGTCCCCAGCCTTGCGGCCCTCGGCCCTGGCGAGACAGTAGCGATGGGCAAACAGGGCGCGGACCTGCGCCTGGTCGAGCACCTTCAACAAGGCCAGACCAATGGTCAGCGTCAGCGGCCCTTGCAGCTTCGGTGACATAGCAACATCGAACCGCACATGGCTCGAGACAACCAGCTTCAGCGACGGTTTATGATGACCCATCGCTTTTACAAGAAGCTTAAGTGGCTCAAGCATTGCGGCAGCTTGCTTTCCACCGACCGCGTGAAGCCGCTCGCCTTCAGCGGGCTTCGGTGTGGCCGTCGTGCGCGACGCAATAAAATAGCCCGCAGACCCACCAGCCACGGCGCCAAGGGGAAGGCCAACCGCCAAACCACCGGCTGCCACGCCAACGAGACCGCCTGCCCCGAGGCCTGCCAGAAGGTGTTTCTGTGTGTTGGTGCGAAGCAGCGCCTCAACCTGCTTCGGCTCAACCTCCGCTGGAAGGGGAGCTGCGACCATCGGGGCCGGCGCAGGCATCTGGCGGACAGGTGACGAAGCTCTTGGGCTTGCGTTTTTCGCGCCACCGGAGGCCGTTTTGGGCAGCCGGTCGAGCAGCCCAGGTTTGGCAGGCGCCTGTGATGCTTCAGCGTTTCGCTGCAAACCAATGCGGCGCATGTCCGCGAGCGACATCCCACTCATCGAAAACCATCCCGTACACACAACACACTCGGGTTTGCGGAGGGTGGCGCCCTCGCAAAGGTATCTTAGCGATAAACGCGATTGCTTACCAAATGGTTTGTCGAAGATGGATTGTGAATGAGTGCTTATGCGCTTGGAAGGTCGGCGCGAAGGGCTCTCAAGGTCGGCAGCGCATCGGTCAGAATGATCGCTGCAGCCGCGGCATCGCGCTGCGCTTCGCGCCTCGCGCGGCTGGCGCCGGCGTCGCGCAAGGTCTCGTCCGCCGCGGCGGACGAAAGCCGCTCATCCCAAAACAACATGGGCAGATCGATTTGCTCGGCCAGCGCGCGACGGTAGCCGCGCACGGACTGGGCCCGCGGCCCCGCCGAGCCATCCATGTTGAGCGGCAGGCCCAACACGATACCTGCGACCTGTTCTTGGGAGATCAGGTCGTGAAGCCGTGCGGCGTCAGCCAGAAGCTTGCCGCGCCGAAGCGTTTCGACGGGCGACGCCAAGGTCCAAAGCTGATCCGAGAGGGCGATGCCGAGCGTCCGCGTGCCGGGATCCAGGCCCAGCAACGGCCCCATGGAGGGTAGGGCCGCAACGAAGCGCGCGGGATCGTGCAGACTGTCAGGCGCCGGCAACGGCTCGGGGTCCTACTGGAACGCCGATTCGGAGAAGCTGCGCAGCTTGCGCGAATGCAGCCGCTCGTTTGGCATTGAGCGCAGGAGTTCCATGGCGCGAATGCCGATCTTCAAGTGCTGGCTGACCTGGCGCTTGTAGAACGCGCTGGCCATGCCTGGAAGCTTCAGCTCACCATGAAGTGGCTTGTCGGAGACGCACAGCAGCGTTCCGTAGGGCACCCGAAACCGAAAGCCGTTGGCGGCGATGGTGGCGGATTCCATATCAAGCGCGATCGCGCGCGACTGGGAGAACCGCTCCACCGGCTCCGAAAAGTCGCGCAGCTCCCAGTTGCGGTTATCGATGGTCGCGACCGTGCCGGTGCGCATGATGCGCTTGAGGTCGTAGCCTGACAGATCCGTGACCTCTGCAACGGCTTGCTCAAGCGCCACTTGAACTTCCGCCAAGGGCGGGATCGGCACCCATGGCGGCAAGTCCGCATCGAGCACATGGTCCTCCCGCACATAGCCGTGGGCCAGCACATAGTCCCCCAAGCGCTGCGAGTTGCGGAGGCCAGCACAGTGCCCCAGCATCAGCCAGGCGTGCGAACGCAGGACAGCAACATGGTCGGTGATCGTCTTGGCGTTGGAGGGTCCAACGCCAATGTTGACGATGGTCACGCCCCGATGGTCTGGCGCACACAGATGGTAAGTCGGCATCTGCGGAACGCGCGCAGCATGGGAGCCGTCAACGGGCTTGCCCGACCTCTTGTGGTAGGTCGTCCGCCCGCCGGGCTCGACAAAATGGGTATAGTCGCTGCCCTCACGCTCTAGCTCGGCCTTTGAAAATTCAATAAATTCATCAATATAGAACTGATAGTTCGTGTAGAGAACAAAGTTCTGGAAGGCCTCCGGCGGCGTCGCCGTATAATGCTTGAGCCGGTAGAGCGAGTAGTCGATCCGCGGCGCGGTGAACAGCGACAGCGGGAAGGGCTCTTGCGACAGCGAGGGTGATACCCCGTTGACGATCGCATCATCGGTGATGCCCAAATCGGGCACATCGAAATAGTCGCGCAGCGGCCGGTCATCTTCCACCGTGCCATCGCCTTCAAGCACCATGCCATCGGGGAAGGCGAAATGGATCGGGATCGGCGTGTCCGACAGGCCCACTTCAACCGGCACATCATGGCTGGTGATGAGCGCGCTGATCTGTTCGAGCAGATAGCTGCGGTAGAGCGCCGGTTGCGTGATGGTTGTCTCATGCTGGCCCGGCCGGGTGACATGACCGTAGGCGAGCCGGCTGTCGACATCGGCATAGGTCTGCGTGGCGAGCCGCACAAACGGGTAGAACCCGCGCACCTTTGCGTCGTGCGTTGCGCTGTCGCCAGCGGGGTTCGTCTTCATGTGGGCGTAAAAGGCTTGGCGCAGCCGTGCGGTTTCATCCTCGTACAAGCGCAGCAGGGCATCCACGGCCTCTTCGGCGCTTCGCGTTGTCACCGTGCTGTGGGCGCTGTGTGACGGTTGAAAACTCGGGGTCTGTTGCATGGCTGTG
>JAHCMG010000062.1 GCA_019192585.1 Devosiaceae bacterium MH13 | reverse complement strand
CAATCGGAACTTCTGCTCTACCGGTCGAACCTGCTGGGCTCCGACAAGCGCATCACCAACTACGGCGGCGGCAACACCTCGGCCAAGGTGATGGAGAAGGACCCGCTCACCGGCGACGAGGTGGAAGTCCTTTGGGTCAAGGGCTCGGGCGGCGATGTTGGCTCCATCAAGATGGATGGGTTCGCCACGCTCTATATGGACAAGCTGCGCGCGCTGAAGGGCTTGTATCGCGGCCCCGACTATGAAGATGAGATGGTCGGCTACCTGCCGCACGCGACGTGGAACCTGAACCCGCGCGCGGCCTCTATCGACACGCCGCTGCACGCCTATGTGCCGGCCCGCCATGTCGACCATATGCACCCCGACGCGATCATCGCGATTGCAGCGTCGGAAAACTCGCGTGCCATCACCCAAGAGGTCTTCGGCGATGCCATCGGCTGGCTGCCCTGGCGCCGACCGGGCTACGAGCTTGGCTTGATGCTGGAGCGGTTCTGCACCGAAAACCCGGACGCCAAAGGCGTTGTGCTCGAGGCCCACGGCCTGTTCACCTGGGCTGACGACGCCAAAGAATGCTACGAGCTGACCGTCGACACCATCAACAAGGCCATCGCCTGGTTCGACAGCAAGCGCGAGCCTGCCTTTGGCGGCCAGGTTCGCGACGCGCTGGCCCCCGATGCCCGCCGCGCGGCTGCGGCAAAGCTGATGCCAGCCATTCGCGGCATGGTCAGCGGCAACCAGCACATGGTCGGCCACTTCGATGATCAGGCGGCGGTCCTCGAGTTCGTCAACGCCGCCGATATGGAGCGCCTTGCAGCCCTCGGCACCTCCTGCCCTGACCATTTTCTGCGCACCAAGATCGCGCCCCTGGTGGTTCCTTTTGAGGATGGCGCAGATGCCGCGCTCGAAGCCCTACCGGCGGCGATTGCGGCCTATCGTGAGCGCTACGCAGCCTACTATGAACGCTGCAAACGCCCCGATTCTCCCCCCATGCGCGACCCCAACCCGGTGATCTTCCTCGTGCCGGGCGTAGGCATGATCAGCTTCGCCAAGGACAAGGCCACCGCCCGCATCGCCGGCGAATTCTACGTCAACGCGATCAACGTGATGCGGGGCTCAGAAGCGGTGAGCAGCTATCAAGGCCTCCCCGAACAGGAGGCCTTCGACATCGAGTATTGGCTGCTTGAAGAAGCCAAACTCCAACGCATGCCAAAGCCCAAAAGCCTCGCCGGCCGCATCGCGCTGGTGACGGGCGGCGCCGGCGGCATTGGGCAAGCAACGGCTCTGCGTTACCTCAAAGAAGGCGCCTGTGTGGTGCTCGCCGATATCAGCGCCGAGGCGCTTCGGGAGGCTGGTGACCTGCTAAGCGACGCCTTCTCGAAAGACGTTGTGCGAACCGTGCAGATGGACGTCACCGATGAAGCGGCGGTCGCCCAGGGCCTGGCCGAAGCGGCGGTGGAGTTCGGCGGCATCGACATCCTTGTCAGCAATGCCGGCATCGCCTCGTCCGCACCGATTGAAGACACCTCGCTGGAGCTTTGGGACCGCAACCTGTCGATCCTCGCGACCGGCTATTTTCTGGTCAGCCGCGAGGCGTTTCGCATGATGATGACGCAGGATATCGGCGGCGCTATCGTGTTCGTGGCCTCCAAGAATGGCCTCGCGGCCAGCCCCAACGCCTCGGCCTATTGCACAGCCAAAGCGGCTGAAATCCATCTGGCCCGCTGCCTGGCGCTCGAGGGCGCACCCAAGGGGATCCGGGTCAACACGGTGAACCCCGACGCCGTTCTGAAAGGCAGCCGCATCTGGCAAGGCGACTGGCTCAAACAGCGCGCTGACGCCTATGGCAAGGATGCCGAGGGGCTGGCGGAGCACTATAAGGCGCGCAGCCTGCTGGGTCGCGAAGTGCTGCCCGAAGACATCGCGGAAGCCGCCTATTTCCTCGTCTCGGACGCGTCCGCCAAATCGACCGGCAACATCATCAATGTCGACGCCGGCAACAAAGAGGCGTTCACACGATGAGCGCGCTTGATCTGCTGCCCGAAGCGATTGCCGGAACCAACGCCGAGGCCGCCGACGCCCATGCGCGCGACCTCGATGCGCTCGCTGCCAAGCTTGAGCGCAAGGGACTAGATGCCGACGCTCTCAAAGCCAAAGTCGCCGCCTTCACCGTCGCCATTCCCTCATGGGGGACAGGCACGGGCGGCACCCGCTTCGCGCGCTTTCCCGGGCCCGGCGAGCCGGCAGGCATTTTCGACAAGCTAGACGATTGCGCGGCCATCCATCGCCTGTGCCGGGCGACGCCGGATGTCTCGCTGCACTTTCCGTGGGACGGCGACGACCCAGCTGCCCTCAAACAAAAGGGCGACGCGCTGGGCATCGGGTTCGATGCGGTGAACTCGAACACGTTCCAGGACCAGCCAGACCAAGCGCACAGCTACAAGCATGGCTCGCTGAGCCACCAATCCAAGGCAACGCGTGACCAGGCCATCGCGCACAATATCCGCTGCATTGAGATCGGCGCGGCCATTGGCTCGAAGGCACTGACCGTGTGGGTCGGCGATGGGACCAACTTTCCCGGCCAGCAGGACTTTACGGGCCAGTTGGATCGCTATCTCGAAAGCGCCAAGGCGATCTACGCGGCGCTGCCGAGCGATTGGCGGATGTTCACCGAGCACAAGATCTACGAGCCGGCGTTCTACTCCACCATCGTTCAGGACTGGGGCACCAGCTACCTGATCGCCACGGAGCTTGGCGATAAGGCCCAGTGCCTTGTCGATCTTGGCCACCACGCGCCCACAGTGAACGTGGAGATGATCGTCGCCCGGCTCGCCGCCTTCGGAAAGCTCGGCGGCTTCCACTTCAATGACAGCAAATATGGCGATGACGATCTCGATAGCGGGGCCATCGACCCTTACCGATTGTTCCTCGTGATGAATGAGGTGCTGCGCGCTGAAGCCAAGGGCGCCAACCTCGCCCACATGATCGACCAGTCGCACAATGTGACCGACCCGATCGAGTCGCTCATTGCCTCTGCCAACGAGGCGCGGCGGGCCTACGCCCAAGCGTTGCTGGTTGACCAGGACGCTTTGCGGCACGCGCAGGAAAGTAACGATGCCCTCCTCGCCAGCGAGACGCTGAAGGCTGCCTTCCGAACCGACGTCGAGCCGCTGCTCGCGGAAGTCCGGCGAGAGGCTGGCGGCGCGCTCGATCCGCTCGTCGCCTATCGCGCGTCAGGCTACCGGCAAGCGGTGGCCAAAGAACGCCCGGTCTCGAGCGGGGCTGGCGGCGGTATCGTTTAGCGCCGCGCTAAAAGCCCACCTGATCACCGCCCTTAAGGTTGAGCATCTCGCGTGCCTCATCGGGCGATGCGACCTCGGACCCTAAATCCTCGACGATGCGCTTGATCTTCGCGACCTGCTGGGCGTTCGAGGCGGCCAGTTTGCCGCGGGTGATGAACAGGCTGTCTTCGAGGCCCACCCGTACGTTCCCGCCCATCTGGCTCGCCGTCGTCGCCAGCGCCATCTGTGCACCACCCGCACCCAAAACCGACCAGCGATAGGTGTCACCAAACAAGCGGTCAGCCGTCCGCTTCATGAAGACCAGGTTGTCGACCTCCGGCCCGATGCCGCCGAGAATCCCAAAGATGAACTGGATGAAAATCGGCGCTTTAAACAGCCCGATATCCATACAGAACTTCAGATTGTACAAGTGCCCCACATCGTAGCACTCATGCTCGAACTTGATGCCATGGGGCGCCAGCTGCCCCGCCGCGTTTTCGATGTCTGCGAACGTGTTGCGGAAAATGTAGGTGTCCGAGTTCTCGATATAGGCCTTCTCCCAATCGAACTTGAAACTGTCATAGCGCTTGGCGAGCGGATGAAATGAGAAGTTCATGGAGCCCATATTCATCGAGCACATCTCAGGCGAGAAACGCAGCGCCGGCGCGATGCGCTCGTCAATCGAGTGCTTGATGCTACCGCCCGTTGAGATGTTCACCACAGCGTCGGTCGCCTGCTTGATGCGCGGCAGAAACGCGCCGAAATCATCGGGTGCGATGGAGACCGCGCCGTTCTGTGGGTTGCGGGCATGCAGGTGCAGGATAGACGCCCCGGCTTCCGCCGCCGCCACCGCTTGGTCGGTGATGTCATCGGCGGTGTAGGGCAGCGCGTCAGACATGGTGGGCGTGTGGATCGCCCCGGTCACTGCGCATGTGATAATGGTCTTCTGGCGCGCCATCTCTATCCCCCCGGTCGTTTCTTGTCGGTTTTTGAGTGGCGCACGCGATAGCTGAGCGGGAACAGTTCAAGCCCGTAGCGCTCGGCAAGAAAGCCCCAAATGCCCTTGGGCGCGCGCAGCATGATGACGATGGCAACGAGGCCAAGGATCATCAGATAGACCGTCCCAAGGTCAGCCAAGGTTTCGCGCAGCAAGAAGAACACGATGGTGCCGATGATCGGCCCTTCGAGCGTGCCGATCCCGCCAATCACCACGATGAAGATGACGAACGCGGTCCAATCGTTCACCGAAAAGGCCGCGTCCGGTGAGATGCGCAGCTTCTGCAAAAACAGAAGCGCCCCGATCACCGCCGTGAGCCCCGAGGTGACGACATAGACACAGAACTTGGTCCGCCAGATATCGATGCCAAGCGATGACGCTGCCAGCTCATTGTCGCGGATCGCTGTCAGCGCCAGGCCGCGGCGTGAGCGCAGCAGGAAATAGACCGCCGCCATCACCGCCAGTGCAGCACCAAGCGCCAGCCAATAGCTCAGCGCTTCGCGCGCCGACCGGCCATCGGCCATGGAGCGCACAATATCGGTCGGCAAAGAGGTGCCCGACCCGCCTCCAAGCGCCGAGACCTGGGCGAAGGACAGCCGGAACACTTCGGCCATCACCCAGGTGCCGATCGCAAAATACGCGCCACGCAGCCGAAAGATGAGCCCAGCCACCGGCACCGAGATCAGCGCGCCCAACACGCCCGCACCAGCGATGGCGAGAAGCGGGTGCAAGCCGCCAAAAATGGTGAGTGCGAACAGCATGTAGCCGCCGAAGCCGACAAAGGCTTGCTGGCCCACAGACACCAGCCCTGCGTAGCCTGCGAGCAGGTTCCACAGCGTGGCGAGGGCAAGATAGAGGTAAATCTCGCCCAACAGGCGCATATCCGCCCGGCCTGCCCAATAGGGCGCCGCAACAAGGGCCAGCACGATGATGAGGGCGGCGACGCCCGCCATCCGCGCCGCCGATGTGCCGCGTGTGATGGTGACCGGCTGGCTCATCCGCTGATCCTCGGGAACAGGCCGTTGGGCCTCAGCGCGAGGATGACGAGGAAGGTGATGTGGCCCGCCAGCAGCTGAAAGCCCGGCGAGATGGCCGCGCCAACGGTTTGGGAGACACCAAGCAAAATCCCACCGATCAGCGTGCCCCAGAGGTTGCCAAGCCCGCCAATGATGACGGCCTCGAACCCGAAGATCAGTCGGGCGCCACCGATAGACGGGTCAAAGCTGGTCCGGATGCCGAGCAGCACGCCCGCAATGGCGGTAACGGCAAGCGCCAGGGCCATTGCCAGCCCAAAGATGTGCGCCTTGTTGAGGCCCATCAGCTGGGCAACTTCCTGATTGTCAGAGGTTGCGCGGAACGCCCGGCCCAGCGCGGTGCGATAGAAGATGAACTGCAGCCCCGCGATCACCACGATGGCGATGCCGAAGGTGAGGAGCGGCAGAACACCGAGCGCCAGCGGGCCAACCGAAACGCTCGCCGTTTCAAGCGCGCCGGCATCCATCTTCTGCGGGTCGGCGGTGTAGGTTTCCAGAAGCGCGTTCTGGATGATAACCGACAGCCCGAAGGTCACCAGGAGCGGCGGCAGAATGTCCTGCCCCAAGGTCTGGTTCAGAAGAACGCGCTGCAAGACGTAGCCGAACAAAGCCATCACCGGCAGCACCAGCACCAAGGCCAGCAGCGGGTGGACGCCCAGCGCCACAGTGGTTGTCAGACCTAGATAGGCGGACAGCACGATCAGGTCGCCATGGGCGATGTTCACAAGGCGCATCACGCCGAAGATGAGCGAAAGGCCTGCAGCAAACAGGGCGTAAAGGCCCCCAAGCAGCGTGCCTTGAACGACGGCATTGACCCATTCCATGCTCAGCTTGCTCCGAAATAGGCGCGCGAGATCTCTTCGCGGCTGACCTGCTGTGAGCGTCCTTCAAGCGAAACGCGTCCCTCCTGCAGGCAATAGACGCGCGCGGAAACCGACAGCGCTTTGGAGATGTCTTGCTCAACGATCAAAGCCGTCATCCCTGCCCCAACGATGTTGGGGAGCGCTGCGTAAATGTCTTTGATGATCACCGGCGCGAGCCCAAGGCTGATCTCGTCAAACAAGATGATGTCCGGGTTGGACATCAGCGCCCGCCCGATCGCGACCATCTGCTGTTGGCCGCCCGACAGCGAGGTCGACGCCTGATGCCGGCGCTCGTCGAGGATCGGGAACAGCTTGTAGATCGACGATAGGTTCCACGGCCCTGCCCGGCCCGTGCGCCCGCCGATCATCAGGTTCTCTTCCACCGAAAGTGACGGGAACAGCTGGCGCCCTTCCGGCACCATTGCGATACCGGCAGTGGCGATGACATCGGGCCGGCCCGCCCCGATTGCTTCTCCGCGATAGAGGATCTGCTCGGGCGCGTTGCGGATCAGGCCCGATATGGAGCGCAGCAGCGTTGTCTTGCCCGCACCGTTGGCGCCGATAATGGCGAGGATCTCGCCTTCTTCGACAGTCATGTCGACGCCATAAAGCGCTTGGAAGTCCCCATAAAAGGCGTCGAGGCCGTGAAGGGCGAGGATGGGATCAGGCATCGGCCTCGATCCCCAAGTAGATCTCCTGAACCTGCGGGCTCTCCATAATGGCGTGCGGCTCGCCATCGGCGATCATCTTGCCAAAATCGATGACGATCAGCCGCTCGACCACCGATAGGAGCGCGTGGACCACATGCTCGATCCAGATGATTGAGATGCCACGGCTTCGGATGTCGCCGATGGTGGCGATCAGGGCCTGGCACTCGGCCTCGGTGAGGCCACCGGCGATCTCGTCAAGCAGCAAAAGCTGCGGCCGCGCGCACAGGGCGCGGGTCAGCTCAAGCCGCTTACGGCTGAGAAGTGTCAAGCTCCCCGCCGGTGCGTTGGCTTGGGCGAGAAGTTCGGTCTGCTCGAGAACCTCTAGGCAGAGCTCTTCAGCGGCGTGGCCCCGCAAGCCGGCCGATTGGGTGGCGGCGACCATGGCGTTCTCGAACACCGTCATATGCGTGAATGGCTGCGGCACCTGGAAACTGCGCGCGATGCCAGACCGGCCGCGCTGGGCCGCGCTCACCCGGGTGATGTCCTGGCCCCTAAAACGGATCGTGCCGGCGTCCGGCCGCAAGGTGCCCGTGACTAGGTTGAACATGGAGGTCTTGCCCGCGCCATTGGGACCGAGCACACCAAGCGCTTCTCCCTCGGAGACCGCATAGCTCAGCCCGTCGGCGACGGTGACGGCGCCAAAGGCTTTAGTCAGACCTTCCAGTTCCAAAATGCTGGCCATGGCGCCTCGCAGGGCGGCGACGGGGCCACGCCCCACCGCCGCATCACTCCCTAAAGCAGCTGCAACTCACCGGTCATGGGGATTTGCGGCGCGGGATCATTGGCAACGATTTTCAGATCGATGCCATCGCCGTCGCGCTGCCATTGGCCCGCCACCAGCGGCGTTTTCGTCACGTTCTTCACCGGGCCGTTTGACCAGTCGACCGGGCCAACGATGGTGTCCATGCTGGTCGCCGCGATCGCATCGACAATCGCTTGCGCGTCTTCAAGGTCTTCGGCACGGCCCACAACGTCGGCCACCACTTCAAACAGCGCATGCTTGAAGCCGATGGGCTGGGTCCAGGGCCGACCCGTCGCCGCCGAATAGCCATTGGCCAGATCGCCCGCCGATGCGCCGGTAAGCGATGAGCTGAACGGGTGCGCCGGGGACCACCAGACTTCAGACGACAGCCCCTCCCCGCGTTCGCCGAGCGACTCGATGACCGATGGGAACAGCAAGGCCTTACCGATGGTGACAATCTTCGGGCTGAAATCTTGCTGCGCGGCCTGCGCCCAGAAGGTCGCAAAGTCCGGCGGGATCATGTTGCCCGTCACAATCTCACACCCCGCCTCCTTGAAGGCAGAAATCTGGTTCGAGAAATCGTCAGACAAAGGCTGATAGCGGCCCGGATCTGTCAGCGAGTAACCGGAATTGGCCAGCGGCGTCGGCAACCCGAGCTCTGGATGGCCCCACGCATTGCCATCGGCATCGTTGGGGAACAGCCCGGCCACGGTTTTGGTGACACCCGAATTGCCCCACATCGCAAGGAAAGCCGCGATGACATCTTCAAGGCCCCAGAAGAAGTGGTAGGTGAAATCAAAGCCCGACGCGGGGTCCCCGTTACGGCCAAAGAAATAAGGCTGCCAGGGGCAATCGGTGGTGATGCACGGCACCTCGTTGATCTCGGCCTGGTCAGCAACCGGGTTGGTCGTATCAGGCGTTGACGCGGCGACGATGATGTCGACCTCATCATCCAAAATCAGGTCCGCTGCGACTTCCGCCGCCCGGTTCGGGTTCGATTGGCTGTCCTTGGAGATGATCTCGATCGACCAGGCGCGGCCGTTGTTTTCTACGCCGCCCGCAAAGGTCTGCGAGATGGCCTCAAGCACATAGTCATCCGCCTCGGCGAACCCCGCCAAGGGTCCGGTTTGTGGGCTGACATGGCCAACCTTGATGGTCGGGTTTTGGGCGTAAGCGCGGGTGTGCCGC
>JAHCMG010000061.1 GCA_019192585.1 Devosiaceae bacterium MH13 | reverse complement strand
ATATGGTCGATGAAGGCCTGATCGGCACCGATGACGCGCTCCTGCGGCTCGATCCGGCGGCGATCGATCAGCTTTTGCATCCAACAATTGACGAAAGCGCCGAGCGCACCGTCATCGCGCGCGGCCTGCCCGCTTCGCCGGGCGCGGCAACCGGTGAGATTGTGCTGACATCCGCTGCCGCCGAAGAGGCTGCCGCGGCGGGCCGCAACTGCATCTTGGTGCGGATCGAGACGAGCCCGGAAGACATTCACGGCATGCACGCCGCCCAGGGCATCTTGACCGCTCGTGGAGGCATGACCTCGCACGCGGCGGTGGTTGCGCGCGGCATGGGTACGCCGTGTGTGTCGGGTGCCGGCAGCCTTCGCATCAATTACGAGCTTGGTGTCGTCATGGCGGGCTCGATGAAGCTGAAGCCCGGCGACGTGATCACCATTGATGGGGCAAGCGGCGAAGTCATGCTCGGCGAAGTCGCCATGCAGGAGCCCGAACTGACCGGGGCCTTCTCCTCGGTCATGGAATGGGCAGACGCCGCGCGGCGGATGACCGTGCGCACCAATGCTGAAACGCCCAAAGATGCCGAGACCGCACGGAAGTATGGCGCCCAGGGCATCGGGCTGTGCCGGACCGAGCATATGTTCTTTGATGAAGCGCGCATCGTCTCGGTGCGCGAGATGATCCTCGCCGACGATCCGGCCGTTCGGCAGGCGGCGCTCGATAAGCTCTTGCCCATGCAGCGCGGCGACTTTGAGCAGCTGTTCACGATCATGGCTGGCCTGCCGGTGACGATCCGCCTGCTCGATCCGCCGCTGCACGAATTCTTGCCGCACACGGATGATGAGATCGCCGCGGTGGCGCAAGATATGGGCGTCGATGACGCCGAGCTGCGCGAGCGGGCGCAGGCGCTGCACGAGTTCAATCCGATGCTGGGGCATCGCGGGTGCCGGCTGGCCATCTCGTTCCCAGAGATCGCGCGGATGCAGACGCGCGCCATCTTCGAAGCCGCCATAAACGCGGCTGCCAAGACCGGCAGTGCCGTGGAGCCTGAAATCATGGTCCCGCTGGTCGCGACCCGTGCCGAGCTTGATTTCGTCAAGCGCGAGATCGATGCGGTTGCCGAGACGGTACTTGCGGAACACGCCTCGAAGATCGCTTACACTGTCGGCACGATGATCGAGCTGCCACGCGCTGCACTGCGCGCGGCGGAGATTGCGCAAGCGGCGGCCTTCTTCTCGTTTGGCACCAATGATCTGACGCAGACCACCTTTGGCATCTCCCGCGATGATGCAGGCCAGTTCCTCGGCACCTATGAGCGGCTCGGGGTGATGGAGAAGGATCCCTTCATCACGCTCGACCGCGACGGCGTTGGCGAACTCGTTCAGCTGGCCGCGGAGCGCGGCCAGGAGGCGCGCCCGGGCATGAAGATGGGGATCTGCGGTGAACATGGCGGTGACCCAGCATCGATTGCCTTCTGCGAGGAGGTCGGGCTCGACTATGTGTCCTGCTCCCCGTTCCGCGTGCCCATCGCGCGGCTGGCTGCCGCCCAGGCCGCGTTGCGGGCGCGCCAACAGGCGGGCTGAGCGTGGCAGGCGGCTCCGCTGAGCGCCCTGCCCTGCCACCCCTGACGCTGGAGGCCATCCGCGCGGGCGGCAAACGAATGCTCGCCCGCACGCTTTCGGCGCTTGACCGCGACAGTCTTAGCGAGAGCCAAGCCCAGCTTCTCGATGACGCCTTCGCCCGACCCCATGGCACGGTGCTTGGCCTGACGGGGCCGCCAGGCGTTGGCAAATCAACGCTGATGCAAGCCTTGCTGATAACAATCCGCGCCAGGGGGCTGAGCCTGGCGATCGTCGCTGTCGATCCCTCATCGCAACGCACAGGCGGCGCTTTGTTGGGCGACCGCACGCGGCTGTCGCTCGACCCCGATGACCGCCAGCTGTTTGTCCGTTCGCTTGCGGCGCGCGACCGGCTGGGCGGGCTATCGCACCATGCAGTCGCCGCAACGGTGCTGCTTCGGGCGTTGTTCGACGTGGTGCTGGTCGAGACCGTCGGCATCGGCCAGTCGGACGCGGACATCGCCCTGGTTGCCGACAAGACCATCTTGTGCGTGCAGCCCGGCTCCGGCGATGCGCTGCAGTTCATGAAAGCGGGCATTATGGAATGGCCCGATATTGTGTGCGTGACAAAGGCTGATACCGGCCAACCGGCCCGGCGTGCGCTGGCCGACGTAGAAGGCGCGCTGAGCCTGAGCGTTCCGCAAGGCGATGCGCCCACGGTTCTGAGCGTCTCTTCAAAAACTGGCGATGGGATCGAGGCTCTGGTCGACGCT
>JAHCMG010000007.1 GCA_019192585.1 Devosiaceae bacterium MH13 | reverse complement strand
GGCACCGTGCTGCCGGTCAATCCGAAGCGCGAAACCGTGCAGGGTCTGCCGGCCTTTGCAAGCATCGCCGCGCTTCCCGAGGTTCCCGACACCGCCATTCTCGCCGTGCCGTCACATCTGACCCGCGAGGCAGTCGAGGAGTGTGCGCGAGCCGGGGTGAAATCGGCGATCGTCTTTTCCGCAGGCTTTGCCGAAACCGGCGAGGACGGCGCCCGGCTGCAGGCGGACATGGTCGCCATTGCCAGAAGCAGCGGCATGCGGCTCCTGGGGCCGAACTGCCTGGGCGTCTTCAACCCGTCGGTCGGCTATTTCGGCACGTTCTCCGTGGTGCTCGACAACCAGCTGATTGCGCCCGGCCCGGTCGGCATCGTCTCCCAAAGCGGCGCCTACGGTGCGCATATTGCCCATCTTGCCCGCAAGCGCGGGCTCGGCATCAGCCAGTGGGTGACCACCGGCAATGAATGCGACATCGATGTTGCCGAGACGCTCGACTGGATGGTCCGGCAACCCGAAACAAACGTGATCATGGCCTATGCCGAGGGCGTGCGCGATCGCGACGCCTTCACCGGTGCGCTCGAACGGGCGCGCAAGGCGGAGAAGGCCATCATCTTCATGAAGACCGGCCGCTCGGACGTCGGCGCGGAGGCCGCGGAATCGCACACGGCTTCGCTCGCCGGCTCGGATGCGGTTTTCGACGCGGTGCTGCGCCAATATGGCGTCTACCGGGCCAGCACCACCGCCGAGCAACTGGATGTCGCGTATGCCTGCGCGTCAGGCATCTATCCTCCCTCCAACCGCACCGGCATCTTCACCATGTCGGGCGGCTTTGGCATCCAGTTGGCGGACGACGCCGAAGCGGCCGGTCTCGATGTGGCCCCCATGCCCGACGCGGCGCAGGACAAGCTCAGAGAGATGCTGCCCTATTCGTCGCCGCGCAACCCGGTCGATGCGACCGCGCAGGTGGTCAGCGACATGGACATGCTGACGAGCTATGTGCGCGCCATGATCACCGAGGGCGGCTACGATATCTTCACCGCCATCCTCGGCACCGGACC
This sequence comes from Devosiaceae bacterium MH13, assembly GCA_019192585.1. Lineage (GTDB taxonomy): Bacteria > Pseudomonadota > Alphaproteobacteria > Rhizobiales > MH13 > MH13. Next base: position 1,595 of record JAHCMG010000007.1, on the reverse strand, counting down.
GTCGTCGAAGAACTTCGCTGATCCGCTGCGCAAGGCCCTGATGGCGGCGATGGACGGGCAGGAGGGCAAGATCCGTGGCCTGACCATGTCGGCGCCCGACGAGGTGGTGCGCCAGTACGAGAAGGACGGCTTCCTGGTCTACGAGGATGGCTCGGCGCTCGCCGGAGCGCTCGGCGCACTGGTCTGGCTCAAGCGGAGCTTCGATCTCAACCGGGATGCGGCTCCGGTGGCCCCGGGCGCGCGGCTCGAGCTGCCGGAAGGCCCGTTGAGCGAGGCGGATGCAAAGGCGATCCTCGCCCGGGCGGGGCTCGATTTCCCCGGCGAGCGGCTTGTGCCATTGGGTGAGGACGTGGGCGAGGCGGCGAGCCGGATCGGCTTTCCGGTGGTGCTCAAGATCTGCTCCCCGGATATCGCCCACAAGACCGAAGTCGGCGGCGTTGCCGTCAATCTGCGCGATGCCGATGCGGTCCGGAAGGCCGGGGCAGAGATCCTGCATCGCGCCGCCGAACACGCGCCTGGCGCCAGGCTCGACGGCATCCTGGTGGCGCCGATGGCGCCCGAGGGCGTCGAGACGATCGCCGGCGTCATGCAGGATCCGGTGCTGGGTCCGGTGGTGATGTTCGGTCTCGGCGGCATTTTCGTCGAGGTGCTCAAGGACGTGACTTTCCGCGCGGCCCCCTTCGATGAAGCGGAAGCCATGCGGATGATCCGCGAGATCCGTGGGCACGCCATGCTCGAAGGGGTTCGCGGCGCCCCGCCATCCGATATCGAGGCGCTTGCGCGGATGCTCTCGAACCTGTCACGCTTCGCCGCGGCGCATGCCGACCGCATCGAGAGCATCGATCTCAATCCGGTCCGGGTGCTGCCGCGCGGACAGGGCGTTGTGCCGCTCGACGCGCTGATTGTTCTGAAAGAGGAGGCCACCGATGACCGCCACTGACATGGAAGCAAAAATCGTCGAACTGATGGACCGCGAAGCCATCCGCGATTGCCTGTATCTCTATTGCCGCGGCATCGACCGTGCCGACGAGGCCACGCTTCGCTCGGCCTACTGGCCCGACGCGATCGACAATCACGGCAGCTACAACGGCCCGATCGATGGTTTCGTCGAATGGGCAAGAGCGGTCTGGGCCAAGGGTCCGCGCAACATTCACGCCATTTCCAATGTCCTCATCGAGTTCAAGTCGGCGACGACGGCGCATGTGGAAAGCTATTTCTCGGCGCTGCAGCGCGGCGCCGGTGGCGATGGCGTGGTGCGCCAGTTTGCATTGAGCGGCCGCTATTGCGACGTCTTCGAGAAACGTCAGGACGAGTGGCGCGTGCTCGAGCGCACGGTGGTTTTCGACTGGGTCGAGCCGCAGGCCGTTCCGGTGGACAGCGAGGCGGAGCGTTTCGGGCCAAGAACCCCCATCGGCGGCAATTACCCCGACGATCCGGTCTACCACATGGGCAAGGCCAAGGCTGGCTGATCAATCAGGCAACGGTCGTCAGCCCTCCGAACCCGCGCGATCACGCTGCACGTTGGCGGTGTGGCGCAATTGAATGATACATTTCCAGGAGCATGGTTTGGATAACGTGCTGACAAACAGAGCTGA
>JAHCMG010000060.1 GCA_019192585.1 Devosiaceae bacterium MH13 | reverse complement strand
GTCGCCGATGCGCAAGGTGCCATGGTTGGGAATGCCGACCACGTCGCCGGCAAACGCTTCTTCCGCCAAGGCCCGGTCCTGAGCGAAGAAGAATTGCGGCGTGTGCAGACCGATCATCTTTCCGGTGCGCGCCAGCCGCGCCTTCATGCCGCGCGACAGCTTGCCTGAACACACGCGCATAAAGGCGATGCGGTCGCGGTGGTTGGGGTCCATGTTTGCTTGGATTTTGAACACGAAACCCGTCATCTTCGGCTCATGCGGCGCGACGGTGCGCGCGTCGGCCTCAAGCCCGCGCGGCGATGGCGCGATGGCGCCCAGCGTGTCGATCAGGTCTTTGACGCCAAACTCACGCAGCGCCGAGCCGAAAAGCACCGGCGACAGGTGGCCCTCGTCAAAGGCCGCCTGATCAAAGGGCTTGGAGGCTTCAAGCGCCAGCATCAAATCTTCGGCGGCCGCGTCACGCTCCGCTTCGGGCAGAAGCTCAGCGACCTTCGGGTCTTCGGGCCCGTTGACCTTTTCAAGCGGCCCGGACGGGTTCTCGAGCCGCCGCACCGCGCTGTGGCGCATATCGTACAGGCCCGCGAACGCCTTGCCTTGACCCAGCGGCCAGTTGAATGGCGTCAGGTCGAGCGCAAGCGACTGTTCGATATCTTCAAGCAGCTCAAAAGGGTGCTGGCTCTCGCGGTCGAGCTTGTTGATGAAGGTGACGATCGGGATGTCGCGCAGGCGGCAAACTTCAAACAGTTTGCGGGTGCGCGCCTCGATGCCTTTGGCGGCATCGATCACCATGATCGCGCTGTCGACGGCCGACAGCGTGCGGTAAGTATCCTCAGAGAAGTCCTCGTGGCCCGGCGTGTCGAGGAGATTGTAGATCTTGCCCTCGTAATTGAACGTCATCACCGAGGTCATCACCGAGATGCCGCGCTGCTTCTCGATGTCCATCCAGTCCGAACGCGTGCGCCGACGGTCGCCCTTCGCCTTCACCTCGCCGGCAAGCTGAATGGCGCCACCAAAGAACAGCATCTTCTCGGTCAGCGTCGTCTTACCCGCATCGGGGTGAGAGATGGTGGCGAAGGTGCGCCGACGGTCGATCTCGTCGGCGTAAGGGGAGGGCTGTGTGGTCATGCGTGCCGGTTAAGCGCTGTGGCCTGCAAGTGCAAGAGGTGCGACCGGCGCCGGTAACCTCACGCGCTGGCGAGCTCCTCTGGCTTGAGGCCGATGATCGCTGGATCGGCATCGCCGAGCACAGCATCGTCCCGGCCCTCATAGTCAAACTGCGTCAGCACATGCCGGATGATCTCGAGCCGCCCGCGGCGTTTGTCGTTCATGCGCACAATCGTCCACGGCGCGGCTTCGGTGTGAGTCCGCTCGAGCATCACATCGCGGGCCCGGGTGTAATCATCCCATTTGCCCAGCGCTTTGAGATCGATGGGCGAGAGCTTCCAGATCTTCAGCGGGCTGTGCCGCCGATCGTGAAAACGCTTGATCTGGGTGGTGCGCCCGATGTTGAGCCAGAACTTCACCAGCACGATGCCATCGCGCACCAGCGCCTTTTCAAACGCCGGGGTTTCGCCAAGAAACCGCTCGTGCTGCTCGGGCGTGCAGAACCCCATCACCGGCTCAACGCCCGCTCGGTTGTACCAGGAGCGGTCGAACAGCGTCGTGTCACCCTGGGTCGGCAGGTGCGCGGTATAGCGCTGGAAGTACCATTGCCCACGCTCGGTCTCCGTCGGCTTGGACAGCGCGGCGACATGGGTGTGCCGCTTGTTGAGATAGCGCGAATAGTTGAAGATCGAGCCGCCCTTGCCGGCCGCGTCGCGACCCTCGAACACCACGACCAAGCGCCGCTCTTTGGCTTGCAGGTGGCTTTGCAGCTTCACCAGCTCAATCTGCAGCGCTTCGAGCCGTTCTTCATACCGTGAGCGCTTGAGCCGCTTATCATAGGGGTAGCCCCCGTCGAGCATCTGATAGTCGTCGATGGCGGCCGGCAGCACCGGGTCGTCAAGGTCGAAGGCGGCAACCGCGTCGGCGACGGGTTTGGGAAGATCGGTCATGGCGTTCACTTTACGGCAACATGCAAGGACCCG
>JAHCMG010000059.1 GCA_019192585.1 Devosiaceae bacterium MH13 | reverse complement strand
CAAGGATAACCATTCCCGCCGCGGCCTTTTGAAGATGGTCTCGCAGCGCCGCTCGCTGCTCGATTACGTCAAGAAGGGCGATGACGCCCGCTACCGTTCGCTGATCGAGCGCCTGGGTATCCGCCGCTAAGCTGCACACGCGCCCGGACGGGGACATCCCTACCGGCAGTGTCCTTTTTGGCGAGTATTCTGATAACTGCCTACCCGATTGCCGGTTTTCCAAAATCGCCGCTTCGTGTAAGCACACTTCCGCGCGTGGACCTTTGGGCCCATGCGCACATCCCTTCCGCCGGCTGTGTGAACGGCGGAGGCCATTCCAATCGCCGGCGGGGCAGCCGAAGTTGTGTACGCCCCATCCCGCTTGTTTGGTCACTGGCAGGATTGCCGATCCTCGATGGCACGCTGTGTTCGAGGCTCCGTCGTCTTGCTGTTGGCTTAAGAGCTGACCCGGCAAAGACGAAACGCGTTGCAGCGCCCCCGGGCGCGGCATGCCACGCGTGGCCTTCGCCCTTTGTGTACCCGGCATTTTGAAAGACCGCCCGCGCCTGCCAAGGCACGCGCTGGCGTTGCGGCACCGTCTCCATGGGGGAGATAGCCGCTTGACCGGGGCAGCCCGCCAGCTTTGGCGCCGCCGCCCAACACAAGGACGACACGATGTTCAATCATCACAAAATCACCCTCGATTGGGGCGGGCGCGAACTGGTGCTCGAGTCGGGCAAGGTTGCCCGCCAGGCCGACGGCGCCGTGATTGCCACCTATGGCGACACCTCCGTGCTGGCCACCGTGGTTTCGGCCCATGCGCCCAAACCCGGCATGGACTTCTTCCCGCTGACGGTGAACTACCAAGAGAAATTCTACGCCGCCGGCCGGATTCCTGGCGGCTTTTTCAAACGCGAAGGCCGGCCGACCGAAAAAGAAACGCTGACCTCGCGGCTGATCGACCGGCCGATCCGCCCGCTGTTCGTTGACGGCTACAAGAACGACACGCAGGTCATCTTGTCGGTCCTGTCGTACGACATGGAAAACGACCCCGATATCGTGGCCATGGTTGCGGCCTCTGCCGCGCTGACGCTTTCCGGCGTGCCCTTCATGGGCCCGATCGGCGGCGCCCGCGTTGCCCGCCTTGATGGCGAATTCGTTCTGAACCCGACCAATGATCAGATGGAAGACACCACGCTTGATCTGGTTGTTGCCGGCACCACCGACGCGGTGCTGATGGTGGAATCGGAAGCCAAAGAGCTTGACGAGAAAACCATGCTCGACGCGGTGATGTTCGGCCATGCCGGCTTCCAGCCGGTGATCGACGCGATCATCCAGCTTGCTGAGCGTTGCGCCAAAGAACCACGCAACTTCCAGCCCGAAGATCTGTCGGAACTGTTCGACACGATGAAGGGCCTGGCGGGCGACGAGCTGGCCGAAGCCTACAAGATCACCACCAAGATCGAGCGTCAGGACGCCGTTGGCGCCGCCCGCGAGAAGGTGATGGCCGCCCTCTACCCCGAAGGCGCCGACAACCCGGTGTGGACCGAAACGCAGATCAAGACCGTCTTCAAGAAGCTTGAGGCCTCGGTCGTGCGTGGCAACATTTTGCAGACCGGTGGCCGCATCGATGGCCGCGATCTGTCGACCGTTCGCCAGATCGAAAGCGAAGTGGGCGTTCTGCCCCGCACGCACGGTTCCTCGCTGTTCACCCGCGGTGAAACGCAGGCCATCGTGGTGGCGACGCTCGGCACCGGCGACGATGAGCAGATGATCGATGGGCTCGATGGTCTGTCCTACGAGAACTTCATGCTGCACTACAATTTCCCGCCGTTTTCGGTCGGGGAAACGGGCCGCATTGGTTCGCCCGGCCGTCGTGAAGTCGGCCATGGTAAGCTTGCTTGGCGCGCCATCCACCCGATGCTGCCGGCCAAGGAAGAGTTCCCCTACACGCTGCGTGTGGTCTCCGAGATCACCGAATCCAACGGCTCGTCGTCGATGGCGACCGTGTGCGGCACCTCGCTGGCGCTGATGGATGCCGGCGTGCCGCTCAAGCGTCCGGTGGCGGGCATCGCGATGGGTCTGATCAAGGAAGGCGATGAGTTCGCGGTCCTGTCGGACATTCTTGGCGATGAAGACCATCTCGGCGACATGGACTTCAAAGTGGCGGGCACCGCCGACGGCATCACCTCGCTGCAGATGGACATCAAAATCGATGGCATCACCGAGGAGATCATGTCCAAGGCGCTCGATCAGGCCAAGGGTGGGCGTCTGCACATTCTCGGTGAGATGGCGAAAGCCCTGGGTGAAGCGCGCGACGAGCTGGGCGAATTTGCCCCGCGCATCGAGCAGCTTCAGATCCCGACCGACAAGATCCGCGACGTGATCGGCTCGGGCGGCAAGGTGATCCGCGAGATCGTTGAGAAGACCGGTGCCAAGATCAACATCGAAGATGATGGCACCGTGAAAGTGGCCTCGGCCGACGGCAAGTCGATCGAAGCGGCGATCAAGTGGATCCGCTCGATCACCGACGACCCCGAAGAGGGCGCGATCTACCAGGGCACCGTGGTGAAGACGGTGGACTTTGGCGCGTTCGTCAATTTCTTCGGCCCGAAGGATGGCCTGGTGCACATCTCCCAGCTGGCGCCGCAACGCGTCGGCAAGACCACCGACATCGTCAAAGAAGGCGACAAAGTGTGGGTGAAGCTGCTGGGCTTTGATGATCGCGGCAAGGTGCGCCTGTCGATGAAGGTTGTCGACCAGGAGACCGGCGAAGAGATCGTCGAGGAAGCGGCGGAGTGACGTGTTCCGCGTGTTGAGACTAAAGAAGGGCGCCGTGACGGCGCCCTTTTTACTATTGAAGCTCGCTAATCGAAACGTTCCACTGTAATCGTGTGAAGCGTGTTAAACTATGGAGGGTCTCATGCGACTTGCAACATTGGCCGGCGCAGCTATTGTGCTAGCGGCATGCAACACAACAACAATGGAAGCGGACACCGAAGTGGCCGCCACCACCGCCACCCCGTTTGCGATCAGCTCTGTCTCTGTCGCGCCGCTGGAACTGGCCAATGTTTGTCGGCAACTTGGAGGCCAAGATGTCAACCCGGTGTTGACGATCGTGCACACCCCTGGCGCATCTCAACGTATCCGAATCCGGATGTATGATGATCTGTCAGATGGATCCGTCTTCGAACACCGCCAGACAACGGTAGCCGCCGATACATCCGGGACAACCGTTGTGGACCACAACTTCCTAGCGCCGTGCAACACGACGAACGGTCGTGTGAACTCCACCTATCGATTTGATGTTTCAGCAGGGAGTGCCGAGCGGACAGTGACTTGGGGCCGCTACAACTCTACGACACGCACTATTTCGCGTTGATTTGAGAGTTCCCAACGCCGGGGCGAGAGCTCCGGCGTTTTTGTTTGGGCCCCCGGCGAAGGGCCGGGACCACCCGAGACTCCGGGCCATCCCGCGCAAGCGCAGCGCGACCCAAGATCTCGTTTGCCAAGGCTTTGTGCGACGAGCGTCTTGCTTCGGTGCGGCGCTCGGTTTGCTACATTGCAGGCATGGCTACCGCCCCAAACAACCCGTCGGACCCACCCAACGCCGCGCTCAACGCCATCATCTCGCTGGTTTTGGGGACCATCGGCGCGTGCCTCGGTGCCTATCTCATCCTCACACAAGGTCTTGAGACGATCAGCCGGCAGATGGC
>JAHCMG010000058.1 GCA_019192585.1 Devosiaceae bacterium MH13 | reverse complement strand
CCTGGGTGCCGCGGGCGTCCTCAAGCGTCCACGGGTAGGCAGCTTCACCGCGGACGGAGCGACAGAAGTTCTCCACCTGGTAGACATAGTGGTTTGCCGCTGCGAACCGCTCTGTCGTGAGCATCGCACCATGGCCACCGCCAGTGTTACGGCGCACCTCTAGAACAGCGGGGCCAAAGATGTTCGCGTTGAACGGAGCGGTGAGGCGCAAGATTCCCTCGGTTCCGTAGAAGGTCATCTCCTGATGAGGGTGCATGCGCATTGACGTGACCCAATGGGCAGAGAACCCCTCAAACTTTGCCGACACGCGCGCGAGAACATCAACATCATTCTCATAGTCGACAGATGTATGCGTGACTTCGATAGGTTCCTGGCCCGTCAGCCAGCGGGTCGAGCCATAGGTGTACACGCCAATGTCCCGAATGCCGCCACCGCCCGACTCCGGCCGGTTGCGTATGTTCCCCGGGTCTGACGCATTGTTGTACGCAAAGAAGCCATCGACGTGCTGCAAGCGTCCGATTGCGCCTTGCTCGTAGATCTCTTTAGCCCGCTGCCACTGGGGATGGTGCACGATCATGTAGGCTTCCGCAGCCACAAGGCCCGTCGCATCGCGCTTCTTTATGAGCTCATCGATTTCAGGGGCGGCCAGCGAGATGGGTTTTTCGGTCAGCACATGCTTGCCGGCATCGAGTGCCTTCTTGGTCCAGTCCACATGCATGTGGTTAGGCAGCGGAATATAGACCGCCTCGATCTTTGGATCGGCCAACAGATCATCGTAGTTCTGATGAATGTGAAGGTTTGGTGCAAACGCCGTGAACGCCTCGGCTTTTTGCTCACTGGACGTCGCAAGCGCTACAAAGTCGGCGCCCTCAGCCGCATGTATCGCTGGCGCCATCTGCTCGCGCGCAAAGTTGGAGGCTCCCAGAACACCCCATCGGATCGCATTGACCATAGTCTTCTCCCTCAGCTTAGATTGATCCAGCCACCCCAGACGCGGGTTGGGCGCACGAGGCCCGGACAATCAGATCGGGCATGCAAACCCGGCGTGTGAACGGCCCATCATCACCATCGATGCGGGCCATGGCCAAATCGAAAGCGTGGTCAGCCATCTCCTCGGTGGGCTGTCGCACCGTGGTGATTCCCGGACGGAACGCGGAAGCCCATGGAAAGTCGTCTATGCTCGCCAGCGAAAGCGCAGTGGGAACATCCAATCCCAGTTCCGAGACGGCGCGCATGACCCCGATAAGCATAAGGTTGTTGGCAACGAAGACCGCCGAGGGAGGCGAGGGCAAAGCAAGCAGTTTCTTGGCGGCTTCATAGCCGCCCTCTATCGAGAACGAGCCGCCCTCGACCAGCCTTGGGTCCGGCTGCAAACCTGCCTCCAGCATGGACTGCCGGAACCCACGATAGCGCTCCACGCTCGACCGAGCATTTTCTGGACCGAGGATCGCTGCAACGCGTCGATGACCCGCCGCCAGAATATGGTCGGTGGCGAGCCGTCCGGCCGTGTAATTGTCAAGCTCCACACTATCGGCGCTTACGCCTTCAGGCACGCAATCAACCAAAACCAGCTTGGACCAACGTGCCGCCCCATCGAGGGCTGACCGTGTCACGCCGTCGTGGTCGCACGAGCATATCAACAGTGCTTCGACCTTCTGATTGAGCATGAAGTCGATCAGCTTGGCCTCGCGGTCAGCGTCCTGATCGCTAATCCCAAGGGTTACCGTCATGCCTTTGTTCGCGGCCTTGCGCTGAACCTGAGCGACAAAGTCGGTGTAAAACGGGTTGCTAATGTCGGGTATGACCAATCCCAGTAGGGCGGTTCGTCCACGCCTGAGGTTACTCGCAACAACGCTTGGCCGATAGTCAATTTCAGAGATGACATCATGGATGCGCGCTTTGAGCTCTGGACTGACAAATTTCTTGCCCGAAAGCGCTGCCGATACAGTGGCAACGCTCACGCCTGCCTGGCGCGCGACATCTTTCATTGTGGCCATGGTTCCTACCGACATTGAGCGAGGACGTGACTTCTGAGAGTTCGCGAACCCCGCAGTCGGCGCGACTATGCCATGGGAGGCGAACTCAGTTCCACCAGCCGGCGTTTTCGCGCTTGCGCTGACGTTTGACGCCATCGCCTGAGGTCGGCTCCACCTCCATGAGATAGCGCTGCGCAGGCGAAAGACGGTCGTAGAGTTGCGGCGTCAGATAGTCGATTTGCGTCAATTGTTGAGGCAAGTCGCGACGCGTGTACGTCAGGTGCAGCACCCGCCGTGGATCGTCAGAGTTCTTGACGGTTCCGCTATGCCAAAGAGAGGAATTGATGATGACAACCGATCCTGCAGGTGCCGTCACATAGGTTTCGCCGGGATAGGCAGCTCCAAGGTCCTTAGGCACGCGCGCGGCATCCTCTGCTGACAGCGGAGCCGGCTCCCAGTCACCTTGGTTTACGGTGGGCACATTAACCGGTGCCCAATGGTGCGAGCCTGGAATGACCCGCGTGGGGCCGTTGTCCAAAGTCATGTCGTCAAACAGAACGATGGCGTTGAGCACCCACCAATCATCAGCGAACAGCTTGGGCACATCGGTATGGTAATCCTGGTGGCCATAACCCTTATTGGGGTCACGCAGGTTCGCGCCGTGCAATTTGACCTCCCCAAGAAGGTGATGCGCCGCGGCCAGAACTTCGTCGATTTCAAGAAGCTGATCAAACGCCTCAGTTTTATTGAATATGTTGGAAACCCGCCTCGCGCCCGGCTCCACGTGAACTTCATGGCCGCCTTGATCGGCCTCTTGCGCATGAATGTGCTCAAAGGCTTCGGCGTAGCGTTTGCACTCTTCTAAGGAAAGCACGCCTTCAGCAATGTAGAAGCCGTCGGTTTCGAGCGCATCGGCCCGCTCGGCAGTCATGGCTGCCGGCGAGATGTTGAGCTCATGCAGAGCCTGCTTTGTGTACATGACCGTCCTCCCATAGATCCTGACCATCGCTTGCTACGCTTGTAGGCGCTCTTAGCGAAACGTTTCGCTAGATTGGATCTCGAACATCGTTCTGTCAATCTCAGTTTCGTGCCTCGACGCGAGAGCGTGCGCTGAGATCGAAAAATAGAATAATAACAGCTATCTAAAAGCGTTAACGTCAGGCAGGCGAGGGTTTGCAGTCTGGGGCCCTTACGAGCGAAACGTTTCTCTGATACGCTGCGTGGCGCAGATGTTGAGGTCTGCTTCGACGACTTTTCGCAAGACCGCTCACCGCAGATAGGGAGACCCATGGATGCCAGAGCAGTTGACCTTGGTGGCGCACTTTCAAGCTAGAAACGGGAGGGCCGAGGAAACGAGGGATTTTCTACTCAGCCTCATTCCGCACACGCGCGCCGAAGACGGTTGCATTGAATACTGGCTGCACCAGCACAATGATGACCCGTCACGCTTCACGTTCTACGAGAATTTTGCCAGCAAGTCGGCCTGGGATCTTCATATGGCAACAGATCATCTGGCGCGCTTTCAGGCGCTAGAGGGCGACCTGTTTGACCTTCTGGACGTGCATCAAATGACGATGATTTGTGAGCCCGCCTCCAAGCGCTGGCCGAGCTAGCCTGGCCGCTACACTCTTGAGGGAGTGGGAGAGGGAAGTCCCTCAGTTCCAACCACGTGCCCTCATTCAAATCTCTCAGAAGCCGGGTCACGCCGGATAGAAATCGGTCGGTCGTGCGCAGCTGATTCTATCGATGAGCGATGGCCACCGCAGCAGCGCGTGAAAAGCGCAAGCACCTCTAGTCGCTGTTGGCGTTGCGTGCTGCTTCAGCGGTGACGGAGAACACTATCGCAATCAGCTTGAAGCGAATGGAGGCCTCGCCCGGAATCGAACCGGGGTGCAAGGATTTGCAGTCCTCTGCGTAACCACTCCGCCACGAGGCCCCAACTGCGCGGAACGGCACGCACGCGGCGCGTTCCAGGGCGCCTTGTGGCCCGAACGCGCGGGGACTGCAAGGGGGATATCATCCCAGGTCGCCCTGCCGTACCTTGAGGTTAATGACCCGACGGCAGCCGAGCCCGTCGCCGCCGTGTGCGCCCTTCAACCAACTTGCATCGCCCAGTGCCTGCTTGCATAACGCCCCAACCAGCCCTTCGCGTGGCTGCGGACGGCGCATCGCGCGCGAAAACGACCTGTTTTGATAAAAGGACCAACGCGATGAACATGGCAGAGCGGCGCACCAAAATGGTGGACAACCAGCTGCGGCCATTTGACGTGTCGCAATATGCCGTCCTGTCGACCTTTCTGCAGGTGCCGCGCGATCTGTTCGTTCCCGAAAACAAGCGCGCCTTGGCCTACAGTGATGCCGAGATCGAAGTCGCCGATGGCGACAATCTGCGGCGGATGATTCGGCCCATGCACCTGGCGCGCATGGTTCAAGCCGCCAACCTCACGCCCGACAGCGTCGTCTTGGATGTCGGCTGCCTGACAGGCTACTCGAGCGCCGTGTTGGCCCAGCTGGCGGGCTCCGTGGTTGCCCTTGAGCAGAGCGAAGCGATGGTGGCCCGCGCAACCGACGCCTTGTCGGATGCGACGGTCGATACGGTCGCGGTTGTCCAAGGCGCCCTCAATGAAGGCTATGCCAGCGAAGGGCCGTTCGACGCGATCATTGCGGCTGGCGCGATGGAAGAGGTGCCGCAAGCGCTGGTCGACCAGCTTCGCGAGGATGGCGTGCTGATCACCGCGGTCGGCACAGGCGGCGCGGGCAGGGCGGTCAGCATCCGCAAGGATGGCAGTACCTACACATCGATCCCGCTATTTAACTGCGCGGCTCCCGCTTTGCCGGGGTTTGAGAAGGCGCCGGCCTTCGCCTTCTAGCGGCCAGAGCGCGCAGCCGCCGGCCCGGAACTTCATTTCAGACTATGCTCGTTTGACCGTTGCGCGTTTGCCGCACCGGGCAATTCCTGACGGCTTTTTGGCAGCAGAGCGCCCGGTAACCAAACTTTAATACTTGCTGGCCCGCACGCTAAACCTTAACAAAACGTAACACTTAGCCCGTCATGCCCGGCTTACGGGGTGTGGGTGATGCGACCCTTGCGCCCCAGGGTCCGCCAAAGACGAAGACAAGGTTTGTGATGCTCTTTGCCGCCAGTCGTGCTCGACAGTTCCTTCCCGTCGCCGCCGCGTGCGTGGGGCTTCTGACCTTCGGGACGGTTGCGCCGGCCTATAGCGAGACGCTGGCGGGCGCGCTCGTTCGGGCCTACCAGACAAACCCGGAGCTTAACGCGGCCCGCGCCGGGCTGCGCGTGACAGACGAGGGCGTACCCCAAGCGCTCGCAGGCTACCGGCCGACCGTGACGGGCGATGCGAGCACCGGCGTCAACATCACGCGGACACGGCCCGATGGGCGTCCCAACTCGACGACCACGACCTATCCCACAACGCTTGGGCTGACGGTCGTGCAACCGCTGTTCCGGGGCTTCCAAACCCGCAACTCTGTTGCGCAGGCAGAAGCGTCCGTTCAGGCTGGTCGCGCGCAGCTGCTCAACACGGAGCAGAACATCTTCGTCTCCGCCGCGCAGGCCTATATGGATGTGCTGGCCGATCGCTCGATCCTGACCTTGCGCCAGCAGAACGTGTCGTTCCTGGAAGAGCAGGTGCGCGCCGCTCAAGCTCGATTCGATGTGGGCGAGGGGACCCGTACCGATATCGCGCAAGCCAACGCTCGCCGCGCGTTTGCGCTCGCGCAAGTCAGCGCCGCCCGGGCCGCGCTCACCACGTCGAACGCCATTTATCGCCAGGTCATCGGCACCGATCCGTCAACCTTGGTGACGCCATCGCCGTTCACCCAAGGCATGCCGCGCACGTTGCGGGCGGCGCTTGATCTGGCGCTGTCGACGCACCCGGCCATTGAAGCCGCACGCGCCAATGTCGACGTGGCCCAGAGCGCGGCAGCCGTTGCCGAAGGTGCTCTTTTACCGACCCTCGATCTTCAAGGCCGCGCGCAGCGGACCTGGGACCAGGGCGGCTCGGACGGCCCCAATGACAGCTTTTCAGCGACGCTTCAGCTGAACGTGCCGATCTATCAAGGTGGCCGCGCCTCATCGCAGGTGCGTCAGTCCATCGAGCTTGTGGGGCAACGCCGCCTCGAGCTCGACGTGACCCGGGAGCAGGTGCGTGCCTCGGTGCTCAGCGCCTTTGGCGGCTTTGAGTCGGCCCGCGCACAGATCGAATCATCAGAGCTCGAAGTGGCCGCGTCCCAAGTCGCGCTCGCCGGCGTCATCGAAGAACAGCGGGTGGGGCAACGCACCACGCTCGACGTTCTCGACACCCAGGAAGACCTCATCAACGCCCGTATCACCGAGGTGAACGCGCGGCGCGATTTGGTGGTCGCGTCTTACTCGCTGGCCTCGTCTATCGGCCGCTTGACCGCCGAAAGCCTCGGCCTTCGGGTCGCGCGCTATGAGCCGGCTGAGCATTACGAAGCCGTCCGCGACGCATGGCACGGCCTGCGTACCCCCGACGGGCGCGGCGGCCCGCTGTTCACGCGCAACTAAAGCCGGCGCCCACCGCCTGCTTTTTCCCCAAGAATCGGCCCAACAAGGGCGCGGCAGCTAGGGCGCCGCTGGCCTTGCGCTATACTTCAAGCCTCGAATCATAGCGTTATAGAGCCAACAGTTGTGGCGGCCGCGCGGTGTTGGCGGACGTGGCAAGGCCAAGCACGGGTAGCATGTCGAAAGCCGGAGCGAACGCAGAGCCGTCGATGGAGGAGATCCTGGCGTCCATCCGCCAGGTCATTTCCGATGACGAGACCAGTGAGTCGGGCAGCGCTGACGCTGCGCCTGAAGCTGGCGACGGTGATGCTGCCGGCGGCGATGACACCGTTTCCGAAGCGGACCTTGATGCCCTGTTCGGTGGCGGCTCCGCCGAGTCGGAACCAGAGCCCGAGCCCGCTGCAGAGGCCGCGGCACCGGCGGAAGATGCCGGAGAGCCAGCGGATACCAATCAGATCGATTTCGACGCCATCGATATTGGCGATGATGGTGCGGATGACGCGCCGGCGCCGGAGCCGTCCGCTGATGCGGATGCCGAGGACGATGTTCTCGATCTCGGCGAAGTTGGCGCTGAGGTGGACGAGCCTTTTGAGCCCGTCGTCGATCTCGACTTTGCCGATCCGATGGAGGCCGAAGCCGCACCTGAGCCGGTGCCCGAACCTGAGCCCGAGCCGATGGTCGCTGAAGCACCGCAACCCGTTGCGGCGCCAGCCATCGAGCCCGCAACCGCGGCCTCACTCCTCTCGCAGGATGCAAGCCAGGCCGTCTCCACGGCTTTTGCTGATCTCGCATCGACCATGCTGTCGGGCAACGCCCGCACCCTTGAGGACCTGGTGCAGGACATGCTGCGCCCCATGCTCAAAAGCTGGCTCGATGAAAACCTACCGACCATGGTCGAGAAGCTGGTGCGCGAAGAGATCGAGCGCGTCGCGCGCCGTGGCCCCCGGGGCTGACCTTTAGCCAAGCGGCCGGACCGACTAGGCCGCATTCCCGCACCCGATAGGCTGCCGCTGGCGCGCAACACCTTTGTCTGGCCGGTGCGCGTGTTGACACTCAATGGGCCAAGCGCCTTTAAGAGGCGCCGAAGCGCCGCAAGGCGCACCCTATTCGTCCTTCAGGGCTCATCATGACCATGGATACAACGTTCTCACCCGCCGCCATCGAGGCGCGGATCAGCGATCTTTGGACCAGCGCGAGCGCGTTTGCCGCCGGTGCCGGGGCAAAGCCCGGCGCGGAGACGTTTTCGATCGTCATTCCGCCGCCGAACGTGACCGGCTCGCTGCATATGGGCCACGCGCTCAACAACACGTTGCAGGACATCCTTGTGCGCTGGAAACGCATGCAAGGCTTCGATGTGCTCTGGCAGCCCGGCATGGACCACGCCGGCATCGCCACGCAGATGGTGGTTGAACGCCAGCTGGCCGCTGAAAACCAGACCAAGCGCCAGGACATGGGCCGTGAAGCTTTTGTTGAGCGTGTGTGGCAGTGGAAGGCCGAATCGGGCGGCACCATCATCGAGCAGCTCAAGCGGCTCGGTGCGTCATGCGATTGGTCCCGCGAGCGCTTCACCATGGACGAGGGTCTGTCGGCTGCGGTCCTCAAAGTGTTCGTGCAGCTCTACCAAGAGGGGCTCATCTACCGCGGCAAGCGCCTGGTGAACTGGGACCCGCATTTTGAGACCGCGATCTCGGACCTTGAGGTGGAGAACGCCGAGACCGACGGCCATATGTGGCGCTTCAAGTACCCGCTCGCGGGCGGCGAAACCTACGAATACATCGAGAAAGACGCCGACGGCGCGGTGACGCTCCGCGAGACGCGGGACTACATCTCCATCGCCACCACGCGCCCCGAGACGATGCTCGGCGATGGCGCGGTGGCCGTGCACCCGGACGA
>JAHCMG010000057.1 GCA_019192585.1 Devosiaceae bacterium MH13 | reverse complement strand
TGGAACCTACATCCCAACCCGATATTGGTCAACCAATATTGTATATTGATTTATATTGGTCTGAATACCTATAGCCAGCCCAAAGCGCTCAGTGCTGCGAATCCATTTTGGATGGAGGCCAGCGGGCCACCGAATTTTCGGCCCGGCTCACAGCCGGCAAAGCGTTCAGTGATTGTTGGGGCCGCGCGCTACACGGTCGGAACCCGCCAGCAAAAAGCCCGGGAGCTGCCTAGCCGATGAGGCGCTGCTGGACCGCCTGCAAGTGCGCGAGCATGTGGCTGCGCGCGCTGTCCTGGTCTCGGTCGACAATGGCCGCGACGATCGCGTCGTGCTGATCAAAGCTGTGGTGCGAGTGGGGCGGTGGGCCGTCCTGTTTGCGGTCACGGCCCCAAACGACAGTGCGGCGAATGGTGTTGAGCGTGTCGAACAAAGACAGCAGCACCTTGTTGTTGCTCGCCACCGCGATCGCCCGATGCAGCGCATTGTCTTGCGATTCGTATTCGCGCCAGCTCTGGGCGGCGCGGCAGGCATCAGCTGTTTCCCGCAAATCGGTCAGATCCGCGCCTGTGGCGTGAAGCGCTGCCTGCGCCGCAAGCAGCGGTTCGATCAAAATGCGTGCCTGCATCACCTCGACGGGGCTGGAGCGTTCCGCCACCGCATT
This sequence comes from Devosiaceae bacterium MH13, assembly GCA_019192585.1. Lineage (GTDB taxonomy): Bacteria > Pseudomonadota > Alphaproteobacteria > Rhizobiales > MH13 > MH13. The sequence continues at coordinate 23,722 of JAHCMG010000057.1, read as the reverse complement.
GAGGCCGTTCACCTCGTCCATCGGCTTCGCCCCCACGAACGTGCCTTTGCCGACGTGCCGCCAAATCCGACCTTCTGCCTCCAACAGGGCGAGCGCTTTGCGCAGATCGTTTCGGGTCACGCCGAGTTGCTCCACCAGATCGCGTTCTGGTGGAAGCCGCTGCCCCTCCTGCAGGTCAGAGTGAGCGATGAAAGCCCGCAGCTGTACGAGCGCGCTTTGTCCGTCGTCTTTCAAGAGCGTGACCGTTCCCATGTATCCCTGCTCTCCTGGTACGGTGATGCGTTGACGCCGGCAAGCGGCACGGAGCTGCGCTCCATGCCTGGTTGGCGGCAGCGTCCAAACGGGCTGCTCGATAACCAATCAAACTGACATTGATTTGCGATCAATCATGCCAAAAGTCAAGTCAATCGTCTGATTTTTGGTCTTGGGTGCCAGGAAGGGCCCACGTTCCCGCGCTTTTCCATGTTTGAGCAGGCCAGCTCACTACGGATTAATCCCAACCAATATTGACATTGGTTTGATCGATCGGTACGGATCGTCCTGAACGTAACCTCGCCGACAGCGTCTTGAAGGCACTCCATGCTGGCTGCAACCTCTCTTGGCTCCCTTGGACTGATGGCCGTCGCAATGATGGCCGCTGGCTCGCTGTCCGGCGTTCTCGCCGGCCTGTTTGGGATCGGCGGCGGCGCCGTCTTGGTGCCAATCTTGGCCGAGTTTCTTGGCCTTATGGGTGTCGACGACAGCGTGCGGATGCACATGGCGGTCGGCACATCGCTGGCGATCATTGTGCCCACGGCCATCCGCTCTTACACCGCCCACAAACAGCGCGGCGCACCCGACCAAGCGCTGTTGCGCGGCTGGGCCCTGTGGGTACCCGCGGGTGTGGTCTTAGCGTCGTTCTTTGTGGCCTCGATACCGGGCGATGTGCTGCGCGCCATCTTTGCCTGTGTGGCACTGCTGATCGCGCTCAAGATGCTGCTCAACCGCGACAGCTGGACGCTCGGCTCGGACCTGCCGCGAGAACCCTTCCGGGCTGCCGCAGGCTTTGGCATCGGGGTCATCTCTACCTTCATGGGCATCGGCGGGGGTAATTTGAACAATGTGTTCATGACCTCCTTTGGCCGGCCCATTCACCAGGCCGTGGCCACATCCGCTGGCCTTGGCGTCCTCATCGCGGTGCCAGGCGCGCTGGGCTACGCCATCGCGGGCTGGGGGCACGCAGATCTGCCGCCGCTGTCGCTCGGCTATATCAATGGCTTGGCACTGATCACCATCATGCCCGTGGCGTTGCTCGCCGCGCCCTTCGGCGTGCGGCTTGCCCATGGGTTGTCGAAACGGTCGATGGAACGCCTGTTTGGCGTGTTCCTGCTGATCGTCGCCGCACGGTTTTTGCTGACATAAGGTACGCAAGGGGAGGTTGAACCATGAACGTCCATAGCCAAGGCTACAAAGGCACCCAGGTGGATGTGGAGACGCGCGCTGTGCTGTTGGCAACCGTGAAGGGCAACCAGACCGTCGCCTTTTTGGACGAGGCGACCGGCGAGGTCTTGGCGGCCCCTGTGGTGGGGACGCCACAGGCGAAACCGCATGAGATCATCCTGTCACCGGACGGGGCGAGGGCTTTTGTTAGCCTGTATGGCGACAAGGGCTATCCAGACAGCGTCTTGGCCAACCGGATCGCCATCTTGGATGTCGCGTCCATGTCGCTGGAGAAGGTGATCGATACCGATCTGTATGTCGGCCCGCACGGCTTGGCGCGCGACCATCGCGGCCGGATTTGGGTGACCGTCGAAGGCAATCAATGCGTTCTCGTCATCAACCCGGAAAGCTGCTCCATTGAGCGCAGCGTCTACACCGAAACGCGGTGCCACTTCATCTTCCCCTCCCGCGATGGCCGGCTGATGTATACGGCGCATAAGGAGCTGCCTTACATCGGCGTGCTGGACGCGCAGAGTTGTGCGATGATCGACAAGATCGATCTCGACATTGGCAGCCAGGCCATCTGGCACGCGCCCGACAAGGATCTCCTCTATGTTGGCGATTTCTTCCGGCCCCAGTTCCATGTCGTCGACACCAAAGATCGCCGCGTGATCCGGTCGGTCCCGTTGCGGGGCATTCCTGGCTGGCCCTATGCCACACCCGATGGTCAGCACATTGTCGTTTCCACCTTCTTGCCCGATGAAGAGCGCGGCTTTGCGGAAGTCTTTGACGCCAAGACCTACCGGCCTTTGTCGACGGTCGAGCTTCCGGCCGAACCGTTCCACGTGCTGGATGGCGCAGACGGTCGGTCGGTTCTGATTGTTGTCGGGGACGGGCGGCTGGTGCGCATGGATATTGCGACCGGGTCGCTTGATCCGATGGAATACCCCTTGGGTGCGGTCATGCCAGAGCAAGTCATTCGGGCGCATCTGCCCGATTGATGCAGCGCTTGGGTGGGGGCGGATGGCATGCCGGTCGCGCCAACAGTGCCGCCCGACGAGAGGCCAGTCGCCTCGCGGCCGGAAACGGTTGAGGCAGGGCGCTTAGGGCCCTGGTCGCCGCTGCGCCACAAAGCCTTCGCGCTCCTCTGGTTCGCGACCGTCCTTTCGCTCACCGGCACCTGGATGAACGATATGGGCGCCGCGTGGCTGATGGGGCAGCTTCATCCCAGTCCGGCGATGGTGGCGCTCACCCAAGCGGCCACAACGGCACCTGTCTTCTGCTTTGCGCTGCTCGCCGGCGTTCTCGCCGATCGGTATGACCGCCGCGCCCTCATGCTGATCTTAAATGTCGCCATGGGCGGCGTTGCCGGCGCGCTCGCCACGCTTGTGATCCTGGGCGAAGCGACGCCGGCGCGCTTGCTTGCGCTAACCTTCCTTTTGAACACCGGGGCGGCCTTTCTCGCGCCCGTTTGGCTGGCGGTTGTGCCGTCCCTGGTCCCAAGGGCCACGTTGCCTGAAGCCTTTGCCTTGAACTCGCTGGCGATCAACATCGCCCGCGCCATTGGCCCGGCGGTGGCCGGACTTGTGATTGCAGCCATCGGCCTATGGGGACCCTTCGCGCTCAATGCGGTCACGTTCGCGGTCATCACCGCCGCCGTGTTGGCCTGGCGGCCCGGCCCGACCCTGCGCCAATCAACATCGCCCGATAAACGCGAAAGCCTCTCTGCGGCCCTCGGTGACCTGTTCCGCTTTGCGCGTGGATCGCGCGCCTTCCGTGGCGTCTTGCATCGCGCCGGCCTTTTCTTTTTGGCCGCCTCCTGTCTCTGGGCGCTCCTGCCAGTTCTGATCCGCGATCACTTGGCGCTGGGCGCAAACGCCTTTGGCCTTGCGATGGGTGCCATTGGGCTTGGGGCCGTACTGGGTGCATTTGGTCTGCCGAAGCTGCGCGCGGCCCTTCCGCGCCCACGGCTGGTTGCGGTCGGCGCAGCGGTGACCGCTGTGGTGATGTTTGGCTTGGCCCTATCCAAAACCCTGCCGCCCGTCCTCGGCTGGGCGTTGATCGCCGGCGCGGGATGGATCGCGGTCCTATCGACCTTCCATATCTGGGTTCAAACGTTGCTTGATGAGCCTATGCGGGGTCGCGGCACGGCGCTTTTTCTGACGGTGTTCTTTGGCGGCATGGCGCTGGGCTCGCTCGGCTGGGGTGTCCTGGCCAGTGCCAGCGTCGCGTTCGGTGGCGCGGCCTTTGCCTTGATAGCCGCGGCGGCCGCGCTGCTGCTGTTCGCGATCATTGGTTGGGTCAAAACGGTCGATTGAGCGGCATTAAGCCAATTGGTTGATCAAATTGATTTCGCGCCAAATTGGCCTCAATACCGCTTTTTGCGCTGCAAAAACCACTGGAAATACGCATTCTGACGTATAAATAAGTCGTTCGACTGCGTAGTTCCGCCGGTTGACGGGCGAGCAATCCCGTGATTGATTTGAACCAATATGTGATCAATATAAAACCAATGAGATTGCATAGGCGCCCAACGCCACCGGGGGACTCGACTGGCAGGGCAAACGGACCGGAGGAAATCCCATGCACATGAAGACCCTTCTTTTGAGCACCGCTTTGGCCGCGTCGATGGCTACCGGTGCGGTCGCACCAGCCACAGCCGATGACGTTCTGCGCATCGGTGCGTCATTGCCGATCACCGGCAATTTCTCGATCAATGGCTTGAAGCACAAACAAGGCTACGAGCTGTGCGTTTCGATTATCAACGAGCGCGGCGGGATCCACGGCCGCGAGGTTGAGCTTATCGTTTCAGACAACCGTTCTGATCCGGCGACAGCGATCGCGCAGTATGAGCGCTTCATCAATGTCGACGGCGTGGAAGCGGTCTTCGGCACCTTCTCATCCAAGCTCTCTTTCCCGCTCGCCAATGTGTTGGCGCGCAATGGCATGCTGCATCCGCTACCGGCGGGTGGTGCGCTGCGGATCTACCGCCAGGGCCATGACAACATTTTCTACTTCCAACCCAATGCGGCAGAGTATGTGGGTGCCACCCTCGAAGGCCTCATTGAGGATCTGATCCCGGAAGGCGAGCGTCCGCAGTCGGCGGCTGTTGTTCACGCCGATGACTTCTTTGCCAATGCGGTCTCCGATGGCCTGTTGGGCAACGAAGTGCGCAACCCGTCAGATGGCTCTTTGGTTGAGAACATGGCGCCGGGGTTCATCGCGTCGGCGGGCATGGAGCTGGTCTACACCGAGACATGGCCCGAGGAGGGCTTCAACGATTGGCTGCGGCTCGCCAACTCGATCAAGCGGTCTGGGGCCCAGATGATCATCGCCCTGACCTCGTCCGCTGAAGAGGCGACGCAGATCACCCGCGCGCTGGAAACCGTGCAGGCGGACCCGCGACTGATCTATCTCAGCCAAGGCACGCAAGCCGAGTTCCATGAAGGCGTCGGCGCTGCATCCGACGGCATCATCATCCACACAAGCTGGCATGAAGATGCGCCGTTCGACTCCGTGCTCGGGGGCCAGCCCTTCACCAATGGCGACTTTGTCGATGCCTTCTCGGCTGCCTATGGCCATGCGCCGGACGAAGACAGCGCGATTCCCTTCGCCGTCTGTCAAGGCGTAGAGCAGGCCATGCTGGGGACCGGTGGCACAGACAATGCGGCCATGGGTGAGTGGCTTGGCGCGCGGACGCAAGACGACCCTGTCGAGACTGTCCTGGGCAGCTTCAGCTGGGATGAAACCGGCTTGCCTGAGAACAAGCCCTTCTTGATGACCCAATGGCAGAACGATGGGGAGTTGAACTTCATCTACCCGACCGATGCCTTTGACGGCGTGGCGGACATGCAGTTCCCCCGCAGCGGTTTCTGATCTCCCTCCCTGAAGACGAAGGCGTATCGCGGCCCTAGCGGCCGCGGTTCGCCCACTCTCCCTCTCCCAAACGAAAAGGGCGGCGCGATGTTGGAAGTCCGCAATCTTTGTAAGTATTTCGGCGGCATCAAAGCCGTTGATGGGTGCAGTTTCACCGTCGAGCAGGGCTCTATCACCGCGTTGATTGGCCCCAACGGCGCCGGTAAGACCACCGCCTTCAACTGCATCAGCCGCGTGCTCGAGCCCACGAAGGGCCAGGTTTGGCTTGAGGGTGAGCGGATCGACAAGCTCCGCCCGCACCAAATCACCAAACGCGGGCTGAGCCGGACGTTTCAAATCAGCCGCAACCTCGCCGACATGACCGTCGTCGAGAACATGATCTTGCAGTCCAAGACCGATGGGTGGCGCGATCTGTTCAAACCGTCCGTGTCACCCGATGAGGTCGACAAAGCGATGGAGATCCTCGACTTCCTCGGCATCACGCGGATCGCCTACGAGGACGGCCACAACCTCTCTTATGGCCAAAAGAAGCTGATGGATTTCGGCGCGCTTTTGATGAGCGATCCGAAAATCATTCTGCTCGACGAGCCAGCCGGTGGCGTGAACCCATCGCTCCTCGAAGAAATTATCGGCCACATTCAAGCGCTCAACGAGCGCGGGCTGACCGTGCTGATTGTTGAGCACAATATGGATCTGATCATGCGCCTGTCCCACAAGGTTGTGGTGATGGCGCAAGGGCAGGTGATCTGCGATGGCCCGCCGGAAATCGTTCGCGAAGACGAAGCGGTGCTCGAAGCCTATCTCGGCGGCGTTCTGGACAAGGAGGCTGCGTGATGACGGCCCTTCTCGAAGTAACCAATCTGACGGCCGGCTACGGCGATGGTCCGGCCATTCTCTCCGGCGCGGGCGTCGATGTGCAGCCTGGCAAGGTGCATTGCATCATTGGCCCCAACGGCGCGGGCAAGTCGACGCTCCTCAAAGCCATCTGCGGCATGCTGAAAATCCGCGAGGGCGAGGTGCGCTTTAAGGGCGAGAAACTCAACGGCCTTCGGCCCGATCAGATCCTGCGCAAAGGCATCTGCTTCGTGCCACAAGAGCGGGCGCTATTTCCCAAGATGACGGTTCTTGAGAACCTTCGGATGGGAGGCTTCATGCTGACCGACGATACGGTGGTGAACAGCCGTGTCGATGAGATCCTCGACCGCTTCCCGATTTTGCGAGAGCGCGCCACGCAGCTCGCGGGCACCATGTCTGGCGGCCAGCAGCAGACGCTCGCTATGGCGCGCACACTGATCATCAAACCTGATGTCGTGATGCTCGACGAGCCGTCACTCGGCCTGGCGCCAAAGATCGTCCAGGAGATGTTCGACATCATGCGGGTCATGGCCGACGAGGGGATCACCATCCTGCTCGTTGAGCAAAACGCGCTGATGGGTCTCAAGCACGCAGACTGGGGGGTCGTCCTCGATCTGGGCCGGACGCTCTTTGAGGGCCCAGCGCAGGAGATCCTGACCGATCCTCGCATCCAAGAGCTTTATCTCGGCGGCAAGAAAGCGGCCTAGGGGGACATCATGGCAGATATCATTCAGCTAACAATTCTGGGGCTGGCGCTTGGCGGCGTCTTTGCCTTGATGGGCTCGGGTTTGAGCCTGGTTTTCGGGGTCATGCGGGTTGTGAACCTCGCGCACCCCGCCCTCATCATCGCTGGCGCGTACGCCACCTATTGGGGCTGGCGGCTCCTTGGCGTCGACCCGGTGCTGATGATGCCGTTTAGCGCAGCGCTTTTGGCTGTGGTTGGTATCGTCATCTACAAAGTGTTCTTCGAAAAGGACGCGGCAAGCGCCAAATATTCGGACCTCACCGTTCTGATGGCCTTCGCCGTGGCGATGATCGTCGAAGGCGCGCTTGGCGGCATGTTCACCAACACGCAGCGTGTCACCTCGCCGAGCTACGCCACCGAAGCGATCTTTATCGGCGAGATCTTCATTCCCAAAGGGCAGCTGATTGCCGGCATCATCTCGATGACCATCATCGGCAGCCTCGGCTTGTTCCTCAAGTTCAGCCGCACCGGCTACGCGATCCGCGCGACCACCCAAAACCGCGAGGCCGCTGAGCTGTTGGGCGTCAACTTGCGTTTCATTGCGCTGTTGTCCTTTGCCATCGGGATTGCGCTGGCAGGCTGTGCCGGCTCGCTGGTCAGCTTCGTGTTCAACTTCTTCCCCGCCAAACACTGGGAGTGGATCGCGATCATGATGTCGCTGGTCGTGCTCGGTGGCATGGGGTCGATTCTGGGCACGGTTGTAGGCGCCCTCCTTCTGTCGGTTCTCGCCTCCTATGTGGGCGCGGCGGCCGGCGCGACATGGTCCACGATGGTCTTCTTCGTGGCGCTCTTCCTCGTCCTTTTGGTTCGGCCGCAAGGCCTGTTCGGCGACAAATCGGAGTTGGCCTCATGAGCATGACATTCGAAGATTCCGGTGCGGTGCTTGAGGCCCGCAAACAGTACAATGCCAAATTGGCGCAGCAAGCCGACAAGCGGCGCGCCTGGTGGTTCCCAATCGCGGTGATGGCGCTCCTGATGGTGCTGCCGGCGCTCCAACTGGTGGGCAACTACAACTACCTGCTGCACATGGTGCTGTTCACAGCGTCATACGTGGCGATGGCATCGAGCTGGAACATCCTTGGCGGGTTCACCGGCTATATCTCGCTCGGCCATACGGTGTTCTTCGCCATCGGTGGGTACCTGGCTGGCGTTCTGCTCGCGCGCTACGGCATCTCGTCGCTCATCAGCGCCCCGCTGGTTGGTTTGGTTGCGGCCGGTTTTGGCTACCTTATCGGCCTGATCACGCTGCGGGTGCGTGGTCCGAGCTTCATCATCTCGTCCCTTGCCCTGCTGATGATCGTCCGCATCTTGTTCGACAATTGGCACTTTATCGGTGGCGCGAACGGCATGGCCTTGCCGGTGACCGACCTGGGCGTCCTGTGGGCGAAGGTGCCGTACTACTACGCGATGATCGCCATCGCGGCACTCACGGTGATCTGCGCCTATAAGATCAAGCACTCCAAGTTTGGGCTAGGGTTGCGGGCGATCTCAAAAGATGAGGTGAAGGCAGAAAGCGCGGGCATCAACACGCGGCTCTACAAGGTGCTGGCCTTCGCCTTCTCAGCCTTTTTCATCGCCATGGCCGGTGCCGTCTGGGGCGAGTACCTGACCTACCTGCGGCCGAACATCTTTCTGATCATCCTGGTCGCGGCCAACATGATGCTCATGTGCATCCTGGGCGGTAAGGGGACCATCGCCGGCCCGGTCATCGGTGCGATCCTTCTGGTTGCGTTCAACGAGTTCTTCGTTGCGATGATGGGCGCTTCAGAGCTGAACATTCTGGGCACCGGAGCGATCATGGCCGCTGTACTGTTGTTCTTCCCGCTCGGCGTGGTCGGGACGCTGGCCAAGGCCGGCAAACTGCCCAGGATCTTGAACTGGGACTAAGCCACCGTCGCTCGGTCGCTACAGACCCCTGAAACAAGGAACCCAGGCCTCAGGCCTGGGTTCTTTTTTTGCCGCATGATGCGACAGACGCCCCGCCTTTACGGCACAGAGGACCGCCGGGCGACCTGCTTACAGAGATGTATAGTTGCCCGCAGGCTCGCTTGAGATTGCGCACCTAGCTTGGCTCCAGATCACAGTTGGAGCCTCCCCCATGTCCAAAAAAGCCATCGCACTCGCCGCCATCTTCGTTATGGCGCACATCGCACTTGTGGCGCCCTTTGTGCCCCTCGCGAGCCTCTTGCCTGCCGGCCTCGGCGCACTCTCGCTCTCATCCATGGCGCTGACGCTGATCTTGGCGGCGCGTTGGCGCCTTGTTGACCTGCTGATGGGCGGGCCAGACAAATCCTACAGCGCACACCGCTGGCTTGGGTTTTTCGCTCTGGGCGGCGCGCTCGGGCACTGGGCCATGGCCTCATCCATCGGAGCGGGCCTTTTTCCGGTGCTGTCGGAGAGTGGCGAAGGTCTGGGCACCATCGCGGCGTTTGGGCTGATCATCATGACGGCGGCAGCCCTTGTGCGCGCCATTCCCTACCACCTGTGGAAGGCGACCCATAGGCTCATGGGGCCGATCTTCCTGTTCGCCGCCGGCCACACGTTCCTTGTTGCGAGCCCATTGGCGATCGGCGCCGTGCCGTGGACGGTCATGGCCATCCTGTCCGCCGTTGGGCTGTTGGCCTGGGTGCAAACGCTCTTGCGCGAGCGCGCGCCCACCCTCCTGGTGGCGGTTGAGCGCGCAGAGCCCTTTGATGGCGGCATCGATGTTACGTTGCGCGCGGATGCGCCCCTGCCGGCCTTTCGCCCCGGCCAGTTCGCCACGCTTGCGCACAACCGCGCCCGTGCCGAAGCGCACCCGTTCACGATTGCTGGCGGCGATGAGACCTCGCGCCGTTTCGTGATCCGGGCGGCCGGCGATTGGACAAAGGATTTTGTGCAGAACGTCTCAGCCGGCGATGAGCTGCGGCTTGGCCCTGGGGTGGGACGCTTTTTGCCGCAAGTGGAGCAGACGCGGACGGGGCAGCTCTGGGTCGCTGGCGGCGTTGGTATCACCCCGTTCCTGGCATCACTCGAGCACATGGAACCCGACAGCGCCGCACAGGTCACGCTGATCTACTGCATTCGCTCGCGCGAAAGCGCCGGCGCCTTGGCCGATGTTGAACGTCACGCTGCACGCCTGCCGCAACTGGACTTAATCGTCCTGCACGACAAGGGCGGCGATCGCCTCACCGAAGGGCGCCTGGCCGACATCATCCGTGCGCTGGCGCCCGACACGCAGGTTTACCTGTGCGGGCCCGAAGGTCTGAAGGTGCTGGTGAAGAACGTCTGCCTCGCCGCCGGCATGACAGGCCGCATCCACTCCGAACGCTTCGACTTCCGCGGTGCCTACGCCATCACAGATCTGATCTATCTTGGCCAGCCGATCTTAAACATTGCCCACCAATGGATTGCGGGCAGGAGAGGCGTTGCGCGGGCGGACACGGAGTCGTGAGCAAGGAGGCAGGCTTCGGTCGCTTCGCCGGCCTGCAGCCCGGCGGGGCACTCGCCTGGACCGCTAGGTCTTCTCGGCTTCTTGCCGCATCCAAGCCACCACTGCTTCAATCTCGGCCTGACGGCGATGGGGTTTCAGATGCACCATCCAAAAGGTCAGGCCGGGCAAGCCCACATCATAGGCTTGAACAAGTTTGCCCGCGGCGATGTCGTCCCGAACCTCAAGGCTGGACGCCAAGCTGACACCATGGCCTGCGGTGGCGGCTTCAAGCGCGTGCAGCTCTTCTGACAGTCGCAGCTCGTAGTTCGGTGACAGTGGGCCCGCATCCGGCTCTGAGATGGCGGCGTGCGCAAACCAGCGCTCCCAGGAGGGGGCGTTGGCGCGTTTTGACTTCCACTTGAACTGAATGAGCGGCAACCGAGCGACTTGCGCCAAAGAGCTTGGCTGGCCATGGGCTTCTAGGAACGCAGGGGTGCAGACCGGGATCATCGCATCGCCAAACAGCTGATGGCCTTGGAACTCCCGGGGCACGGCGTCGGTGTAACGGATCGCGCAGTCCACGGTGCGGGCATGCAGATCCACCATGCGATCATCTGCATCCACGGTGATCTCGAAACCGGTCTCCTTTTGAAGCCGCGGCAGGCGAGGCATCAGCCAGCGGCTCGCAAACGACAGGTTCACCGATAAGGTCAGCGTGCCCGCGTCCGCCTCCGTCAAACCTTCGATCGCCTCGGCAAAGCGGTTCAACCCATCGCGCAACACGGGGAAGAGCGTCTCGCCCTGTGGCGTCAGTTTCATCGGCCGCGGAAAGCGAATGAAAAGCTGACAGCCCAGGTGCTCTTCTAAGGAACGGACCTGGTGGCTGATCGCTGTCGGCGTCAGCGCGAGTTCGTCGGCGGCGCGTCCGAAGTTCATATGCCGCGCGGCGGCCTCGAACGCCCGCAGGGCATGGAGCGGTGGCAGCTTCCTCATTGGCCTTCCAGAAAAGTGGTCGCGTTTCCAAACAGCTAGAGCACCCCACCCTGAAATCAATTCAGGGTGCGAGTGAATCATTCGCCTTCGATCTTTGGCGAACCCGTCCCTATCGTTTGTCTCGTGAAAGGCGAGCGTTCGCCACGAACCACATCAAACGAAAAGGACCAAACAGATGAAAAACACCGTTCTTGCCGCAGCAGCCCTCGGATTGGCCGCAGCGTTTTCCTCCCCCGCTTCCGCGTCCACCGCCATTGCCGAGTGCATCGATATGGGCGGCATGGGCAACTACAATTACTACGACGATGGCCTCTCGGGTGTCGCCGCTATGGCCGGCGCTTTTGAAGGCGGCGTCCACTTCCAGCAAACCTCTGAGTTCGAGCAGGTCAATGACGAAGGTCGCCTGGAAGCGAACTTCACCCACATGTTCGTGACGGCCGACGGCTCAACCATCCGCACGGAAGATCGCAGCTGGGGCTACCTGGTTGGTGAGACGGGCTACATTGTTGGTGGCGGTGCGTACACCGTAGTTGGCGCGACCGGCCGTTTCGAAGGTTTCGAAGGCACGTTCAACTCCTGGGGCACGTTCGCGCCGGGCAAAGGCGCCGCCGTCCTGCGCTACGAAGGCCAACTCTGCCGCGCGACCTCGTAACCATCCCGGCGCTGGCATGTCGCGGTGAAGCCGCCCCTCCCTCGGCTTCACCGCGCGGCCCCGATCTCCCCCTTGAAAGGTCAGACAATGAAACTCTACACCGCCGCCGGTGCGTGCTGCCTGCACGTACAAATCGTCGCGCGCGAAGCCGGCGTTCCGTTCGAACTCGAACTGATTGACTTGAGCAACAAGCTGCTCGCCGACGGCAGACACCTCGGCGACCTGACGCCCAAAGGCTACATCCCGTTGGCCGAGCTGCCATCGGGCGAGGTGATCACCGAAGGTGTGGTCATCAGCCAGTGGATCGCTGAGCAAAATCCCGAGGTAGAGCTGATGCCTGCGGTCGGGTCGCTTCATCGCCTGCGTGCACTGGAGTGGGCGCACTTCATTGGCACCGAGATCCACACCGCATTCGGACCATTGTTCGGGCCGTCCTCGGACGACGCAAAGCGCGCCGCTATCGACGCGGTCGCCACCAGCTTAGGCGCAGTGGAACACCGGCTGGCCGCCCATGTCTGGTTGGTCGGTGACCGCTTCACGCTGGTCGATGCCTACCTTTTTAACGTCATGACCTGGGCCAAACCCGCCGGCATCGATCTCGCGCCCTTTCCGGGCATCGACGCGCACATGGCGCGGATGCGGACCCGCCGAAGCGTTGAAGCCGCGCTGATCGCTGAAGGCCTTCTCAAGCGGGCTGCAGCCTAGCGCCGGTCGCTAAAGCGGAAAAACCAAACAACACACGAGACAGACAGATGACTACAATCCTTCGCATTGATGCCTCAGCGCAGCTCGAAGACCGCTCGCTGACCCGGGGTCTCACCTCGCTGTTCCAGTCAACCTTTGAGGCAGCCAACCCTGACGCGCGCTTCATTCACCGCGATGTCGGCGCCAATCCGATCCAACCCATCGACGGCAAATGGATCCATGCTGCATTCACGCCACCCGACGAGCGAGAACCGTGGATGGTCGAACGGCTCCAAACCTCCGACGCTCTGATTGACGAGATCATAGCAGCGGACATCCTTGTGATGGGCGTGCCGATGTACAATTACGGCGTCCCAGCATCGCTGAAGGGCTGGATCGACCAGGTCGCCCGCATTGGCCGCACCTTCTCGTTCGATCTTGCCCGCGGCGACGTGCCCATCGAGCCTATCCTATCGGGCAAGCGCCTGGTGGTGCTGTCCTCGCGCGGTGAGTTTGGCTTTGAGCCAGGCGGCATGCGCGCAGACATGAACGCACTCGATCCGGCGATTGCAGCGTGCGCGCACTATTTTGGCGTCGACCGCACAACCATCGAGACGGTGGCGATCGAGTATCAGGAGTTCAAGGACCAGCGGCACGCACGGTCCATCGCCAAAGCCGAGGCCGCGACGGTTGAAGTGGCCGAGCGTTTCGCACGCGAACTTTCGCCTCCGGTTGCCGTGGCGGCGGCGTGAGCCCCGTGCTCGACGCGCCCGTCCGCATCCGCCCGAGCCGTGTTGGAGGCCATCATGCCCAACGCTAATGACCCCAACACGGTACTCCAGCCTTTCTTAGGTCAGGTCGAAGAGATCTGCCTCGTCACCGCTGACCGCGAGCGCACCGCTCGCGCGCTCTCACGCCTGGGCATCGGCCCCTGGCGGTTCATGGAGATCCACCCCGGCAACTCAAGCGAGCAAACCTATCGCGGCCGGGCGCAGCCTTTCTCCATCCGCCTGGGATTTGCCGAAGTGGGAGGCGCGGTGCTTGAGCTGATGCAGCCGATGGACGAGCACTCCATCTTCGCCGAGCACCTGCGGCGGAAGGGCGAGGGGCTGCACCACGTCTCGTTCACCCTGGATGGCGAGCCGTGGGATGAACGCATCAAAGCGTTCGAAGCGCGAGGCTTCCCGGTCGTCCAGTCAGGGCTCTGGATGGGAGCGGTGCGCTTTGCCTTCTTCGACACAGAAGCCGCGACCGGCATGAGCTTTGAGACCTATCACTACCCTGACGATTGGACGGATCCGCCCGGAGAGGTGAAATGGTGGCCAAGCGCGCCAGTGTGAAGCCCGCCACGCGGTATGAAGGCCACGTTTAGGCCTTCAGCGCTCCGATCACATCAGCGCTTTGGCACACCTGCGCGAACTCGCCGTGCAAGTGTGCCAAGGCTGAGCGGTGGATCTCTTCAGCTGACAGGGCAGGCCCAGCGTCAAAGCTCGTATCAGCGTTGGATGTGAAGGCCGCACAAGCGTCGGCCACAAGCCGAACCTGGTAGCCCAGATTGCCCGCCATGCGTGTTGTCGTTGATACGCAGTGCGGAGTGGTCAGTCCGCAGATCGTCAGCTGCGTGGTGCCCGTGCTTTGCAGGCGCTCGTGCAGTTCGGTGCCGATAAAGGCAGAGTTCACCGACTTCTCAACGATGGTTTCGCCGGCAAGCCGCGCGACCTCAGCTTTGAACTGCGTACCTTCGCCCCTCAGGGGGGACCCTTCGGTGGTGCTGATGTGCTTGACATGCACGACGGGGAGGCGGCTTTGCCGCCACGCCTTCAGCAAGCCGCCCGCGCGCGTTTCAGCGTCCGGATTGTTACGCGTGCCCCAATGCGGGTGATCGAAGCCCTTCTGAATGTCGATCAAGATCAAAGTGCTCACAACTTGCCTTCCCAGAACGGCTCGCGCGGCGTCCGCAGCGATTTTACCGCGCTCGGCTCCATGCACGGTTGCGACTTCGGTGTCGAGTGTGCGCCATCAGGGGTCCGCCAACGTCGGATGTAAAGGTCGGATGCAAAGGCTGGCGGGACCCTGAATCTCGTTCATCGTGACGAGGAACTATTCGCCTTCGAAACCGCCGAAAAAGCCTGCCACCTTCTGGGCAACCAAGGAGGCAGTCGATGCAAACCACATCTCTCGATATTGGAAAAAAGAGCGCCGCGCGCGTCCTCAAATCCATCGTGCGCCGCTACCCCGGTCGTTTGAGCCTGACCGGCGCGTTGGTCATCGGTGAAAATGCGCTCGATCTGCTCTACCCGCTCGCCGCCGGGATCGCGATCGACGCGGTGCTCTCGGGCAATCTCGAGCGTGCTTTCTTGATGGTCTGTGTAATCTTCGGCTTTTGGTTGCTCGGTGCGGTCCGCAAGGCCCTCGACACCCGAGTGTACACCCGGATCTATGCCGACCTCGCGCGCTCAGTGGTGCTGACCGAACGCCGGGCATCTTTGGGGACGTCGACGACCATAGCGCACGCCGCCCTGACCCGTCAGTTTGTCGACTTTTTTGAGCTACAAGTGCCAGCGTTCGTTACCGCCGCTGTGTCGATCATCGGCAGTGTTGTCATGTTGGTCGTTCTCGCCCCGCAAGTCGGTGCCGTGGCAACTGGTTTGCTGCTTTTGGCGGTCCTGGCAGCGCTTCGCTACATGAGCCTGTCGCAGTTTATTGCCAGCTGCTTGCACGATCGCCAAGAAGAGGAAGCCAAGGTGGTCACCGATGGCAGTGCGGGGCGGATCGCGCGCCACTTCCGTGTCCTCGGCGGCCGGCGTGTCCAGCTCTCAGACTTGGAAGCGGGGGCCTATGTCGGCGTTGGCCTTATTGCCTCAGCTTTGTTTGCCGCCCTGTTCTGGTCGATGGCAGCGTCGGACGCTGCGACCGCTGGGCTCCTGTACACGCTGATGAGCTACGTTTGGACGTTTGTCTTCAGCCTCGATGACTTGCCCGTACAACTCCAGCAGCTCAGCCGGGTGAAGGAACTCGGTCAGCGGATCGCGCCAGACGAAGATGGAACGCTTCCGCTCGGCGCCGAGCGGGCAGGGGGTGTGTGAGGAGATGCACCCCTCCGTCCGTCCTCCAGGAGCTGCGTCTTTACCGCTTCAGCGGCTGAGGTAGGATGACCCGATGGGGTCTGTAACATCTCTGTTCGTTCGCAAAATGGTCGCCGGTGCCGAGCCCGGCATCAATGGCGGGGCTTATCTGAGGTCCGTCGGGATTGACCCAGACGGTGCTTGGGACCCCAAGCAGATGATCAGCGATGAGGCCTATTACGATCTCCTCGAGCGGATGGGCCAAGAGATCGACATCACCGACTTGCCGCTGCGGGTCGGCGACGCCATGCGCTGCGATGAGTACGGTGCCCTTGGCTTAGCCTGGAAGGCTGCGCCAACCCTTCGCGGGTCCTATATGCGCGTCGAGCGCTTCGCCCGCATCTGGACCAGCATCGTCGCCTACGAGATCGAGCCAAAGGACGGCGGCATCTTATGGATCGAGCACCGTGCTGGGGAGCGGCGGCTGGGCATGCGCTTGTCGGTCGAAGCCGATATGGCAAGCGCCGTCTCCATCAGCCGCCAAGTCTCCCCGGTGCCGTTTCGCCCCAACGCGGTGTACTTCAAGCACCAAGCGCCGGCGACGCTGAAGCACCATGAAGCCTATTTCGGCTGCCCCGTGCATTTCGGGGCCGATCATGACGGGCTGTTCATCTGCGATGAGGCGCTCGATCAGCCGAACAAGCTCGGCGACGAAGGCATCACGCAGTTCCTGCTACCCCACCTCGAAGGTGAACTGGAGACTGTGCGCGATGAGCCTTCGCTAGGTGACAAAACCAAGGAAGCGATCGCCAAGGCGCTCAGCGAAGGGCCACCGAAGATGGAGGACATCGCGCGCGGGCTAGGGTTCAGTGCGCGATCGTTTCACCGCCGCCTGGCCGATCACGGCTTGTCGTTTCAGATGCTTGCCGAGGAGACGCGCCGCGAGCTGGCCGAGGGCTTGTTGCGCGATGAGCAATATTCGCTGGCCGATATCGCCTTCCTCACCGGCTTTTCAGAGCAAAGCTCCTTCACCCGCGCTTTCAAGCGTTGGGTCGGCCACACCCCTGCGAGCTACCGCAAGGCAAGCGCCGGGCTTTAGCCAGTCTTCCGCGACGTTTGGCAACAACGGTCAAAACGCTGGCGAGCGTGGTCAAGCCAGCGCGTCGCCGCGGTGCAAGTTTGGTCTCGCATTTGAAACGCACAGCTCAACCAGGAGACCCAAAATGACCGTCTATCTCATCGCCACCATCACCATCCGAGATGCCGAAAAGATGGAAGCCTACGCGGCCGCCGCAGGCCCCACGCTCGACACCTATGGTGGTGAGTTCGTCATGCACGCCCACCACGCTGAGACCTTGCTGGGCAACTGGTCCGCACCGGGTGTCGCCATGGTTCGCTTCCCCAGCGTCGAAGCCGCGCGCACCTGGTACCGCTCGCCGGAATACCAGGCTTTGAAGGACATGCGGTCCTCTGCCGCTGACATGGACTTCGCGCTTTTCGAAGCGGCCTGACGGGCCATCCGCCTCAACCAAATCCTTCGTCACCAAAAGGGCGGTGCCGGTTCAACCGGCGCCGCCTTTTTTGTTGCTGACGTCTCAGTTTCTGTTGGCCAATCAGGTTGGCAACAACGGTCAAAACACTGGCAGAACAGGTCAATGCCGTTGGCCGGCGGGCTGGCTACTCCCTTGGGTGTCTTACAAACCAAGGAGAAATCCCATGATCACCCAAGTCACAGAAACCCAGCCCATCCTCGTCATCGGCGCCAACGGAAAGACCGGATCGCGCGTCGCAGCCCAACTTGAAGCGCTTGGCCTTCCGGTCCGTCGCGGCTCGCGCAGCGCGGACATCCCCTTTGATTGGGAAAACCCCGAAACCTGGGCACCCGCCCTTGAAGGCGTAGCCTCGGCCTACGTCACCTACTTCCCGGACCTCGCCTTTCCTGGCGCCGTTGAAAAGCTCGAAGCGCTGACCGCGACGGCCAAAGAGGTTGGCCTCAAGAAGATCGTCCTTCTGTCGGGTCGTGGCGAGTACCATGCTGGCCGCGGCGAGGATGTCATCAAGGCCTCTGGTATTCCGTTCACCGTCGTGCGCGCCGCCTGGTTCGCGCAGAACTTCTCAGAGGGCTATCTGCGTGACCCGATCCTGGGCGGGATCTTGCCCATGCCGGGTGGCGACATGGTCGAACCCATCATCGACACCGACGACATTGCAGATGTCGTGGTGGCCGCCCTGACCGATGATCAACACCTGGGCGAAGTTTACGAAGTCACGGGCCCCGAGCTTCTGACTTTTGCCGATATGGCAGCCATTCTTTCTGCCGAGCTTGGCCGCCCGATCCAGCACGTGCCGATCTCGTTTGAGGATTTTCACGCCAACGTTGCCCAATCAGGCGACAGCTTTGTTGCGGACGTCTTCACAGCGATTGCGCGTGAGACGCTCGATGGCCGCAACGCGCACCTGGCCGATGGCGTGCAGCGCGCCTTAGGCCGCAAGCCTCGCAGCTTCGCCGACTATGCCCGCAAGGCAGCCAAGTCTGGCGCTTGGACGGTCGCAGCCTAAAGGCCCGCTTTCTCTTACACCCAAACCCTCTCGGACGGGTCAGGGAGGCATCGGCCTCCCGCGACCCGCTCCCTCACGCCCTCAAAGGACGATTCAAATGTCGATCGCTCTGTCTTTGTTTCTACAACTCTCCATTCTCGCCTACGCCCTTGTCGCGGGCGTGTTCCTGGCCTTCTCAGATTTCATCATGCGCTCGCTGGCGCTGACCGGCGGTGCCGGTGGCGTGGAGGCCATGCAGGTCATCAACCGCGAAGTCTTTCGCTGGGTGTTTATGGCGCTGTTTCTTGGGATGGCCGCACTGTCGATCATCATCGCTGGCTACGCCTGGGTGAACCTTGATAGCCCGGCCGGTACACTGATTATGCTTGGCGCGCTGGTATATCTGTTTGGCTGCTTCGGCGTGACCGTTGCCTTTAACGTGCCGATGAACCAGGCGCTGGAAAACATGGAGCTCGCCTCTGAGGTCACGCGGGCCTACTGGCTCGAAACCTACGTGCCGCGCTGGACCTTCTGGAACTCGGTACGCTCAGGCGCTGCAGCACTGTCGTCCACACTTCTAATGTTCGGCCTGCTTTGGCTCAGCCAAGGCCCGGCCAACTAGGGCCCCTCGTCAATCGACGCGCCCGCGGGGCATGGCGACATGCCCCGCCGCTTCCTCGCCATCGAACGCCTGTCGCTGGTTCAGCGGTTTGGCACTTAGGCGTCCAACAGCCACGGCGGCAGCCCTTCGGGGGCAACACCCCTCACCGCGGCGTCGGCGCAGGCGGCGAGGCTTCCAAAGCGCACGCTGCGACCTGTCAGGCCATGGGCGTAGTGAGCGTACTTGCCGGAGTTCGTCATCACAACTGAGGCTGTTTGTGGAAACACCGGTTCCGTGATCGAACACCAGCAAAGGTCTGGTATGATCTGCACATTGGCCCGTTTCAGAGTCTCCACTGTGCCGTCCTCCGTTGCCGCGGCAAGGACACTGCGCCCGACGGTGATGATCGTTTGGGTGGTTTGAGAGCAGGACCGTCCGGCCAGTGCGGCGGCGAAAGCCCGACACTCGTGCAAGGACGCATGCGGACTGCCAATGGCCACAAGATCAACCTGGCTTCCAGCCGTGTTGAACTGCCTCCAGAGCGATTTCAGGTCCGAAGGACCGATGCTGTGCTGCGAGGCGTTTGCGCGTGGCTGCAGGTGGCCTTCGGGTGTATGACCGCGCACATGGAGCATAGGAGCGCCGGACATGGTGCCAAAGGCTGCGCACAGGGCTTTCAGATCGTCCGGTGTTGGCGCCTCCTCCTCAAGGCCCGTCAAAAGCGGGATACCATTGGGCGATCGTTCGCCGGCCAGCCAGCCCAGCATGGGCCAAATCGCATCATCGAAGCGCTTCGGTAGGTCCACGCGGATCTCGCAATCGGGGATGCGGTTTTCCGCCAGATAAACGCCGGTGTTGGGTGCCCGTCCGGTCATGGCGATGAAGAGATCGAGATAGTCCGGATGCTTCTGCGTCCGCGCCCCCAGAACTGAGTTTGCGTAGATGACGGCGTTTGACTCCGACCAGCCAATCGCCTCGTCCTCCTCGGGCGCGTCGTCCAGCAGATAGGGAGCGCAGGTAAAGGTCGGCCGCGCGCCCATCGCCACATAGGCGTCGGCAAGCCGGCTGGCTTTTTGCCCGAAGTCGGCCGGTACGCCCTGGGCTTGCCAATTCTCTCGATCCACCGAGATCGCATTGATGGTCGTGGGGATAGTTATGGATGCGCCCATCTCGCGCATCGTTTCGGCGAACGCGAGATTGGCATCATGCGCCAGGATGCAGCCATCGATATGCCCGCGTGTGACGTCTTTGAGGCTGGAGGCGCCCTGTGCCGTTGCCATCAGACACAGCACTTCCATGGCCGTCTTTTGCGCGTGGCCTTGCTGCCCGTTAAGCACGGCTTCATCGGCGCTGCTCAGATCGAGGATGCGTACATCTGGGGTTTGCAGCGGGATCCGTTGTCCCGCGAAGGCAAGAACGCCGTCCGCAATCTCCGCCGTCTCAGCCCGGGCAAGAGCGTCATAGATTTTGGGCGCAGCGCGCAGCACGGCCACCGGCTTGCCGAACAACCGGTCCGCAATCATCGCACCCAGCGTCAGGATGTCTTCGTGCTCGCGAAAGACCAGTGCTGCCGGTGCCTGGCCGTTGCGGGCCAACTGCAGCAAGACCCCGCTGCCGCTGCACGAACCGCGAGAGGTGGGCATCAGGACGATCCTGCCAGCCAGGTGCGCCCCATGGCTGCTATGGTGCGCATCGATGATGGTTCCGGTGTCAGGATCCACGCCGCCCCAGAAGCTGAGGCCCTCGCTAAAGGCGATCACAGGGCCACTCGCATCGTGGGCCACAAACAGCACCGCCTCGGGTTCGCGGATCGCGCTCATTGCACGCCTTTCAAAGTGGTTTCGGGCCCGCAGTGGGGGCGCGGTCTTGGACGTTTGCGGTAAGGATTGCCCCCAACAGACGTAGGGCTGGTCTTCGGCCGCATCTCGTTTTCTTCTGCCTTTACAGTGGGGCGTTCCGTCCGCGAAAAGCCACCAAGAACGCGCCGTCAGTGGTGACCACTGTCCTTGGCATGTGCCTTACCGTTCAAAACCCGTTGCCATGGACGCAAAATTGAGGTTGGATACTGGCTATTGTATCCAATTTACGCCTGTTGGACTCGAACCTCAAGAAGGATTTGACATGAAGAAGACACTTCTGACCGCCGTATCAGCGGCACTGGTTTCCGCCACACTCGGCGCACCCGCCATCGCCGACACGCTTGATGATGTGATTGATCGCGGCGTGCTGCGGTGCGGCGTTGTTCTCGACTTCCCGCCCATCGGCTTCCGCGATGCTGACAACCAGCCCGCTGGCTTTGACGTCGACTATTGCGCCGACCTTGCCGCCGCGCTCGACGTCGATCATGAAATCCTTGAACTGACCTGGGCAGAGCGCCTGCCGGTCATCGTGACGGGCCGCGCGGATGTGGTGTTTGGCGCGACGTCCGACACGCTTGAGCGTGCCCGTACCGTCGGCTTCACCATTCCCTATGCCATCTACTACGCCCAAGGCGTCGTTGGCGCCGACAGTGGTATCGAAACGTTCGAAGACATTCGCGGCAAGCGCGTTGCGGCTGCGGTCGGCACGGTGCCGGAGCAAGAGTGGCTGAAGATCGCCGCCGAGTGGGGTGAGGAAGACCTTTACCAGGGCTACCAGTCTGAAAACGAGGTGTTCTTGGCCGTCGCGCAGGGCCGCGCGGACATTGGCATCACGACCAACACGGCCGTTCTGCCGATCACCCAGCAATATGACAACATCATCGCCGGCCCGCGCATGCCGTGGACGACGGACTACACGTCCGTTGTCGCTGATCGGAAGGATGTCAGCTGGCTGAATTACCTTAACCTGTTCGTGACCCATCAGGTCCGCTCAGGGCGCTACCAGGAGCTCTGGGGCGAGTATGTGGGTGGTGAGGCACCCGAACTGCGGATCCCCGGCGTTCTGTACTAAGCGAAACAAGAGGCCCGCCCATCGCACTGATGGGCGGGCCTCTTCGCCTGAGAGGGCTGCGGCTTGTTCGATTACAATTTTCACTGGCGGCCCGTCTTCAGAAGCCTGCCAGATCTGATCGGTGCAGGACTGACAACGCTTGAAGTTGCCGTTCTGTCGATGATCATCGGCACGCTCATTGGGCTTGGGCTGGCGTTGATCCGCATGAACATGCGCGGGCCGGCCTATTGGTTTGCCACCACCTGGGTTGAGCTAGCGCGCAACACACCCGCGCTGCTGCAGTTGTTCTTTTTCGGGTTCGGTCTCGGCGCGGTTGGCATTCTGCTCTCGCCATACACGATCGTGCTCGCCGCGCTCAGCTTTAACTGTGCAGGGTACCTGGCGGAGAACTTCCGAGGTGGGTTTCAAGCCATCCCCGACACGCAGCTGCGCGCGGCGCGCTCGATGGGGATGACGAATTGGCAGGCCTACACGCGGATCATCATCCCGCAGGTGTTTCGCATCGTCTATCACCCGCTGACCAACCAGATGGTCTGGGCGGTCCTCATGTCATCGCTCGGCATGCTGGTCGGCTTCCGCGAACTGTCGGGCGAGACCCAGGCGCTCGCCAGTCGCACGTTCCGCATCTTTGAGTATTTCGCGGTTACCGCGATCATCTACTACGTGATCGTCAAGATCATTCTCGGTGCATCCCGCCTGCTGGCGGCCCGCCTGTTCAGATACTGAGGAGCGCGGCATGGAACCCACCGCAACATTCTTCTCTGGTTTTCAACTCAACGACCTTTGGTTCTTGGCCCAGGCCGCCTGGCGCACGCTGGTGATCTCGGTCCTGTCGATTTCCGTTGGCACACTGCTCGGCATCATCTTCGGCTGGATGCTCTACGAGGGCAAACTGTGGGCGACGCTGACGCTGGCGCCGATCCTCGATGCCTTCCGCTCCGTGCCGCTGCTGATCCAGCTTGTGCTGTTTTTCAACTTCGCGCCGATCATCGGCCTGAATCTCGACCCCTTCATGTCCGGGCTGGTGATCCTGTCGATCTACTGCGCGGCCTTGGTGGCCAACGTCGCACGCGGCGGCATGCAGGCCGTTGAACTGTCCATGCGCCGTGCGGCACGCTCGCTCGGCATGAGCTACTGGCAGGACTTGCGTTACGTCGTGCTGCCAATCGGCGGGCGGGCCGTGTTCCCATCATGGGTCGGCGTCGCTTTGGGCGTCATGAAAGACAGCGCGCTGGTCTCAGTTCTTGGGTATGTTGAGCTGCTGCGCGCAAGCCAGATCCTCACCACACGCACACAAGAACCGCTGCTGATCTTGGCGATTGTCGGCCTGTTCTACTTTGCGTTGTCATACCCCGTTTCGCGCTACGCCGCGTCCCTCGAAAAACGGTGGGCCTCATGATTGAAATTCGCGGACTGGAAAAGTCCTTCGGCCCCTTGAAAGTGCTCAAGGGGATCGACCTTGATGTCCGGAAGGGGGAGGTGCTTTCCGTCATCGGCGCATCGGGTTCGGGCAAGTCCACGCTACTCTATTGCATCAACGGGTTGGAGAAGATCCAAGCCGGTACAATTGAGGTCGATGGCACCGATGTTCACGCCAAAAGCACCAACATCAACGAGTTGCGCCAGAAGCTCGGCATGGTCTTCCAGCAATGGAACAGCTTCCCGCACCTGACGGCCCTGGAGAACGTCGCGCTGTCACCGCGCATCGTCAAAGGCAAATCAAAAGCCGAAGCGCGTGAGATTGCGGTCAAGCGGCTGGACCATGTTGGCCTGGGCGACAAGCTTGATGTCTATCCCAGCTCCCTGTCCGGCGGCCAACAACAGCGCCTGGCCATCGCCCGCGCGCTGGCGATGGAGCCTGAATACATACTGTTTGATGAGGCAACCTCGGCGCTCGATCCGGAGTTGGTCGGCGAGGTGCTCGACACCATGCGGCTGTTGGCGGAAGAGG
>JAHCMG010000056.1 GCA_019192585.1 Devosiaceae bacterium MH13 | reverse complement strand
CTGGGAGAGATAAGGCGTGATGAAGATGGCCAGTTCCGTCTGCGAGCGCTGATAGTCCGACGAGCGGAACAGCTGGCCGAGGATCGGCAGGTCCATCAGACCGGGGATGCCATCAATGTTGTGGTTGAGCCGCTGGTCGATCAGGCCGGCCATCACCATCGAGCCGCCCGAGGGCAGTTCAACCATGGTGGATGCCCGCCGCACGCCCAGGCCCGGAATGGTCAGCGTGTCGCCATTGGCGCCCTGCAGCGTGAACGAGCCATCGGCCGTCAGTTCGGAAACCTCGGTTTCGATCTGCAGCGAGATGCGGTTGTCAGCAAGAACGACCGGCGTGAAGCCAAGGCCGACACCGAAGGGCTTGTAGTCAACCGACACGTTGCCTTGGCTGTCGAGGCCGGCAGGCACCGGGAACTCGCCACCGGCGAGGAACTGCGCCGCTTCGCCCGAAACAGCCGTCAGGTTCGGCTCGGCCAAGGTGCGGATGATGCCCTCTTGCTCAAGCGCCCGGATGCGGGCCGAAAAACCGTCACTGACAATGTCGAGCGCCGAACTTGAGATCGCCTGACCGGAGATTGAGAACGGGTTGGCGGTGAGCGCCGAAATGGTGGTGTCGCCAATGGTCGTCGTCACCGGCTGCGCAACCGCGCCGGTGAAGTCGCCAATGTTGATGCCAAGTTGGCGCAGCGCGGTGCGCTGCACTTCGGCAATCGTCACACGCAGATGAACCTGCTCGCCGCCGGCGATCTGCAGGGCGTTGACGACCCGCTCGGGGTCACCAACAAAGCGTGTTGCGACGTCAACTGCGGTCTGCGCTTGCGCCGCGCTTTCAACCACGCCGCGCAGGACGACGCCGTCATTGACCGGCTCGACATAGATGTTCGCGCCCGGCATCAGGTCGGCGATCGTCGCCTGGATTCCGGTCACATCACGCTGAACGGTGATGTTGAGCACCGCGATGTGGCGGTCGGCGCCATCAAACAGGAAGATGTTGGTGTCGCCCGGCGCCACGCCGATCACAAAAACCCGGCGGGCTGTGCGGACCACCGCATCGGCGACGTTCGGGTTGGAAACCAGCACATCACGGACGTCGGCAGGCAGCTCGATGACCATCGATTTGTTGATGCCCAGCGAAAGCGTCCGCGTTTGCCCGAAGCTCGCAATCGTCAACGAATCCATGCCTGTAGCCGAAGCCCGGTCGGTAGGAAGCGCGCCCAAAACAAGTGTGACTGCTAGCGCACACAGCGCGATCCAACGCATGACGGTATCCTCGTAAAGCTCGCGGGGGCGGTGGCTGGTTTCGCGGTTCATTGGGCTCAGCCTCCTGAAATGCCGAAGCGGATCATGCGCACGGCGCCAGAATCGCCGCCGCCGGTCCGCAGGCTCCGGACACGCTCTTCGTTCATGTCCTGGGTATCTTCTTCGATGTCGGCGATGGAGCGCAGGACAAGCGACAGTTCGCCCATCTCGTCCGCCATCGCGATCAGTTCTGCTTCGCCTGGCGACAGTTCCAGCGTGGCGATCTCGCCGGTCACAAACTGCTCGCCATCGCGCTCTTCAAAGGTCTGATCGATCGCCAGAACGCGAATGTTCTCCAAAATCGTATCGGAGAGGAACGCGTCTGAGTTGTCGCGGCCTGAGGCGCGCTCAACGCGGGTCAAGATGACGTCGATCCGGTCGTTTGGCAGGATGAAGCCGGCGGCGCGGGACTCAGTGCCCACCCGCAGCGAGACGGCGCGCCGACCTGCCGGCAGAAGTGCCGACATGAACCCGCGCCCTGCAGTTGCGATCACCGGCTCACGAATGGGCTCGCCTGCGTAAATCGGGGAGGTGACTATGCCTTCGCTGAGATCGCGGATCGCGTTGGGCGTGCCGCCTTCAGAAAAGAAGGTGGCGCTGATGTTCTCTTCGGGCCAGTCGCGCCATTCCATGGCCGCTTCGCTCAGCCGCTCGCCGATCCCCAGATCATAGCGCGCCACCAAAACCCGCGTTGTTGGAACTGTCGGAGCGACTTCCACAACCTGCGGTGCGGGCGGCTGGGCTAGGTTCCCGGCGACGATCCAGGCGAGGCCACCGGCAACGGCGGCGATCCCAAAAACAATGATCCGAGAGGACTTCATTACACCATTCCTTCCAACACTCGCAGACGCCAGTTCCGTAACGTCACAAGGGAAGGATGACGCGGACTCTCGGCGCTTTACTCGCCGATGACTCTGCGCTGGAAAGGTATAGGTAAGGTTAACTGAACGTGAGCAAGTTGACTGACGTAGCGGTTGGTCGCCTCAGACCGGCCTAAGACCGGTCAATCAAAACCCGACGACGGACTGAAACCAGTGCGTATGCGGGTAGATCCAGATCGCGGCAGCCGAAAGCGCGATGCCGTAAGGGATGCCGACTTCGCGTGACAGCAGCCGCCCCGCCCATTGCGCTTGCGGAATGTACGTCATGTACCCCGCATAGGCGCGGGCAAACACCAGGCCGGCCGTGATCAGCCCGCCAAGAAGTGCGGCGAGCAAGGCAAACTCAAAGCCCAAGCTCGGCCCGTACCAAAGCGCGATGCCCGCCGTCAGCTTCGCATCGCCCCCGCCAAACACGCCGGTGGCAAACAACGCAAAGGTCACCGTGAGAGCGATGAGCGCGGTCAGCGCGTGCCAGCCGATGGTTTCCAGCGAGAGCCCGGCAAGAGGCGCCGCCACAAAGAAGGCCGCGACAAGCGCAAGACACAGCTTATTGGGGATCGTCATCGTGAAGATGTCGGTGCACGCCGCCAGGATCACCAAGCCAGGGAACACCAAAAGCACAAGAATTTCGAGCATCACGCAACCACAGCTTACTGGGGCTCATCTGCCCCCGAAGGCCAGTGTAACCGGCAGAGGCCAAAACAAACGTAAAGAGCGGCGCTCCCGGTCTGGGAACGCCGCTCTTTGAACGACTTTGCAGAAGCGCCTATTACGGTGCTGCTGCGGGCGCGAGCATCGCACCGGCGATCGCGTTCCAGGTCGTGTTCAGGTTGGTACCTGCCAGACGAACAGCAACAACGATGACCACGGCGATACCGGCTGCGATCAGACCATATTCAATAGCGGTCGCACCCGACTCGTCTTTCGCAAAGCGCGAGAGAAACTTTTTCATGTCCAGACTCCATACACACTGTGTTTTTACATCCCGGTACTTTGACGTCCGGAACGAGCGGCAACCTAGGCTCAATCTCTTAAAGGTGAGTTTGCGCGGTCATCCAAATTGCGTTTACGGCTGTTCACCCTTGGCGTGCGGCGCCGGTCAACAGATGACCCTAGGTCAACGCTTATTTTCAAGCTATTGAAAAATCTACATAAAATAGGGCGTGTGCCGCGCTGCAAACTGGCTTAACCCGGCGTTCACCAAAAACCGTCATCGTGCTCGCAAGCTCTTGTTGGAGGATGGTGCCTTGCCCGCACGCTCACAAAAAGTACCGTTTCGCGTTAAATTGGCCGGCCTGTCTTTGGCTGGTTTAGGGGTTGCGGCCGCGCTGCCGTCTCTTACAGCTGTCCTTTCGCCTCCTCCGGCGGACCCCATGGTTACGGCGTCCATTAAAACTGACCCCAACGCCCCGACCTTGACCGAAGTGCCAGCGCCCGTCGACGAGATGGTGACGCCGGAG
>JAHCMG010000055.1 GCA_019192585.1 Devosiaceae bacterium MH13 | reverse complement strand
GCCCTCGGTGTGGAAGGCATGGATGGTCCGCCCGCCAATGGCCTCGATGGTCGATTCCACAAAGCCGCTTTCGTTGAGCGTGTCGGTGTGGATCATCACCTGTACGTCGTATGCGTCCGCGACCGATAGGCAGCAATCGATGGCGCCGGGGGTCGTGCCCCAGTCTTCGTGCAGCTTCATCGCGCAGGCGCCGCCGAGTACCATCTCTTCGAGCGCTGCGGGCTGCGAGGCGTTGCCCTTACATGAAAGACCGATGTTCATCGGGAAAGCGTCGAACGATTGGATCATCCGCCCGATGTGCCAGGCGCCTGGTGTGCAGGTGGTCGCGAACGTGCCGTGGGCCGGCCCCGTGCCGCCGCCCAGCATGGTTGTGAGGCCAGACATCAGCGCTTCATCGATCTGCTGCGGGCAGATGAAATGGATATGCGCGTCGAACCCGCCAGCGGTGAGGATCTTACCTTCACCCGCAATCGCTTCGGTGCCCGGGCCGATGATGATGTCGACGCCGCTTTGTGTGTCCGGGTTGCCCGCTTTGCCGATGGCGACAATCCGGCCATCCTTGAGGCCTACATCCGCCTTGGTGATGCCGGTATGATCGACGATCAGCGCGTTTGTGATGACGGTGTCGACGGCTCCGTCTGCGCGGGTCACTTGGCTTTGGCCCATGCCATCGCGGATCACCTTGCCGCCGCCGAACTTCACCTCTTCGCCATAGGTCGTCAGGTCACGCTCGACCTCAATGAACAGTTCTGTGTCCGCCAGGCGCACCTTGTCGCCGGTGGTCGGGCCGTACATGCCGGCATAGGCGGCGCGGGAGATGGTGGCGGGCATGGTGAGCTCCTCGGTCGTTACCGTGGGGGGCGATCAGGGATCGTTGAGAAAGTCGCGCAATTGGGCGGTGCGCTGATTGGTGAGGCTCGCAAGGCACGAGTATCGGATCAGCGGCTGGATAGAGCCGCCCTCGTAGCGGGCCGCTTCGGCTTCACAGTGCAGATCACGGAAGGGAAGCCAGGATCGCTGGGCTTCCAAAATCAGTTGCCAGGCCGGCTCAGCTTGCCGTGCGAGGCGTAGCTCGTCCCAGGCATCGTTCAGGGCCAGGTCGGCCTCGGTGAACTCTTGGACGGCACATTCGTTCATGGCCATTTGGGTTTGCGGGTCGTCGCAGGTGCGGCTCGTTTTCGCCAGCCCGCCCGTTGGCAAGAGCGCGACGGCCAGTGCCAGCACCAGGGCCAATGAGAGGGCAGGCTGCTTGGCCATTGCCTACCTGCTGACCCCCGGTATCCGCGGCCCCTTCTTGGACAGGCGCCGGGCGTTGGAGCGGGTCTTTTGCTTGGCGGGTTTGACCGCTTCGAGCATGACCGTGGCTGGTGACGCGCCGCGCCACATGGCGAGGGTTGCCTGCGCTGCGCCTTGGGCGAAGGCGAGCTGCTTCTCGCGCACCATCATCTGGTTTTCATTGGCGGAATCGTTCCAGAAACCGGCGGCGCCCATGGTGCGCATCGCGATCACCGATGAGGCTTCGAGCCCCATGCGCCACATCGCGAGGTTCAGGTCGACCAGCGAACCGGACAGTGCGTATTTTGTCATTCGTGAGTTCGTCCTTTGGGTTGTCTGCGGCCGCTAAAGCTTGCCCATCACGTCCTGGCGGAAGCCGTAGACCTCGCGCTTGCCGCCTAAAGGCACCAGCGTAACATCACGTTCTTGGCCGGGCTCGAAGCGCACAGCGGTTCCCGCCGCAATGTCGAGCCGCATGCCGCGTGCAGCATCCCGGTCGAACACCAAGGCGGGGTTCGTTTCAAAGAAGTGGTAGTGTGAGCCGACCTGAACCGGCCGGTCGCCGGTGTTGGCCACTTTGATCGTGACTGCCGGCTCGCCATGGTTGAGCGTGATGTCCGGGCCTTGGGTGATGATTTCACCGGGGATCATGGTCAGGGTCCTTGGTCAGTTGCGGGGGCGCGGCGCGCGGGCGCGTGTGCGATGTGGCCGAAAAGCCGTCGGCGTCGATCTCATCGGGTGGCAAGGTTCGCCGCCAGGGTCGGCCCGTGAGGATTTTGAAGCCGATGATCGACAACACCACCACCAGCGCTATGCCGATCGCGAGAAGGTCAAAGCTCGCCAGGGGGTGGAAGGTGTTGAGGTTCATCGCGGTGCTGCCCAAACGGTGTCCGGTAGTTTACCGGATCGGCTCGTGCACGGTGACGAGCTTCGTGCCGTCAGGGAAGGTGGCCTCCACCTGCACATCGTGGATCATCTCGGCGACGCCCTCCATCACCTGAGCGCGGGAGATCACGTGCGCGCCCGCCTCCATCAGGTCGGCGACGGCGCGCCCGTCGCGGGCGCCTTCAACGACGAAGTCGGTGATCAGCGCGATGGCTTCGGGATGGTTGAGCTTCACGCCGCGTTCGAGCCTGCGGCGCGCGACATTTGCGGCCATGGCAACCAGGAGCTTGTCCTTCTCGCGGGGCGTCAACTGCATGAGTGTTGGTCCTTGGGTAACGTCGTCACAGGTTAGAGCGACCAGATGGTCGGAACGGCGGCACGCGCAGCGCCTAAGGGTTTTGCCGCCAGATGGTTGATAAGCGAGATCAAGACGCGCCGCAGGGCATAGCCATCGGGCGCGGCGATCCGAATGATAAGCTTGGGCACGTCCCCCTGTTCCCAAACCGAGGCGCCGCCAGTCGCCTGGGCATCTGCCCGCAGCAAGTCCCGCGCGCCTTCCAGCTTTGCTTCGGCATGGTTGCCGAACAGGGCCAAGGTGGCAAGGGCCGTCCGCCCCGCCAAGCCTGCCGTCCTGTCCAAATGTTCGGCAATCTGGCCGCCAAGACGCACATTTTCGGCATGGATAAGGGCACCCTTATGGTGGATGCGCCAGGTGTCGTGCCACAGCCCGGTGCGGACGGTTTCGCCCATCGCTTTGCGGCCAAAGATAACGGGCTCGACCAGTAACAGGGTGGCGTCGGGTTCAAGCTCGGCCTCGATGGTGCGCCGAAGGTGCGCGCGATCGAACAGGATCGTCTCTTGCGGCAGCCAGGCGAGCGTGGCGCCCTTTTCGGCCCGCAAGCGCACAGTGACATGGGCCGTGCCGCTGTCCGCCTTGTAGACCTTCTCGCAGGCCTGCGTTGTGACGGTGAGGTGGGTGCCGGCGCCGGCGGATGCCTCCCAGCTCAGCCGGTCACCGCCCGTTACGCCGCCAGCGGTGTTGATGATCACCGCCTCAAGGTCATCGCGGCCGAGACGGTCCGGCACCCGAATGCGCGCCGCGCCCTGCTGGTAGAGCTGATCGATGCGCGACTTGCCATCATGGCCCGCCTTGGTCGTGATCCGTCCAGCGCCCTGGGTGCGCTGCATGTCTTTGGTTGGACCCCGATCTTGCGCTTCGGTCGCCTCGCGGGCGCCCTCAAGGTGCGATCGGTGTCTGACGTCATGATGGTTCAACGCGTGCCACTCTTTCTAGCGGCGAGCTTGCGCTTCGCCTCGCCGGTCGCTCGGCTCAACGTGCGCCCGTTGTCATTTTCCTTGGCGGCGAGCTTGCGCTTTGCCTCGCTGGTCGCTTGGCTCAACGTGCGCCCGTTATCCTTTTGCTTGGCGGCGAGCTTGCGCTTCGCCTCGCTTATCGCTCGGTTCAACGTGCGCCCGCCGCGATTTCGTCCGCCCGAATGCCCGCGCGGCCAGCGCGGTACCAGGCCACGATCTGGGCGCGCTCGTCGTCTGTAATGCCCGACATGTTGGCGGGCGGCATAGCGTGCGAGTACCCCGCCTGAAGGGCGATATCGTGGGCGTGTTGCGCCACCTGCCATTGGGTTTCGAGCCGCACGCCGAGCGGGGCCCAATAGGTATCAAACCACGTTGGCTCCTGCGCGTGGCACATCGAGCAGCGCCCGAGCACGATGGCGTGCACATCCTCGAACCCCGGCGCTTGGGCGAAGCGCTGCTGGGCTGGGGACATATGCTCGATGGAGCTCGCGTTCTCGTCCTCCCACGGGTCGTAGCCGTTCCACATCGGCGCGAGCGACAGCGCAGCGATGACGATCATCGTCGCCGCGCTGGCGAACCAGGGCCAGATCAGCTTCTTCTTCGTTGCGTGCATCGTGTTGAAGAAGTGCCGCACAAACACGCCCACCAAAAAGACCAAAGCCGCGATGAGCCAGTTGAACTCGCTGGCAAAGGCCAGCGGGTAGTGGATCGACAGCATTAGGAACAGGACCGGAAGCGTCAGATAGTTGTTGTGGGTCGAGCGCAGCTTGGCGATCTTGCCGTATTTGGCGTCGGGGACCCGCCCGGCCTTCATGTCGGCGACGACGATTTTCTGATTGGGGATGATCACCATGGCCACATTGGCGGCCATGATGGTCGCAGTGAACGCGCCCAGATGAAGGAGCGCCGCACGGCCTGAAAAGACCTGCGCGTAGAAATAGCTCATGCCCAAGATGATCGCGAACAGCACGCCCATCATCAGGTTTGGGTTGTCGCCGAGCTTGGAGTTGCAAAGGCTCGAATAGAGCACCCAGCCCAAGGCGAGTGAGGCGAGCGAAATGCCCACGGCTTGCCAGGTGGCGAGGTCGGCAACCCGCGGATCGATCAGGTAAAGATCCGCCCCGAAATAGTAGACCAGCACCAGAAGCGCGAAGCCCGAGATCCACGTCCAATAGGCCTCCCATTTGAACCAGATCAGGTGCTCGGGCAGGTTGTCGGGCGCGACCAGATATTTGTTAATGTGGTAGAAACCGCCGCCATGGACCTGCCACTCTTCGCCGCCGACGCCGTGGGGCAGATGCGGGCCTTTGCGCAGGCCCAGATCGAGCGCGATGAAGTAGAAGCTCGATCCGATCCACGCGATGGCGGTGATGACATGCGTCCAGCGGACGACAAATTCGAGCCAGTCGGCAAGGACGAAAAGATCAGGCATAGGGTCGGTAGAACACCCGCAATTGCAAAGGTTTGCGCCCTTGTGTGGCGCTGCACGCGCACCACAAGGCGCCCTTGCACACTGGCAAGTATCATGCCGGAGGGGAAGGGGGCGGCTATGCGGCTTTCGGCGCCAGACCGCCCCTAACCTTGCCGCAAAAGGGGGTGTGCGTCGGAGCCCGCTCCCCTAGGTGCGGGCCTATGCGCCCTTCGCTGGCCCTTTTTGCGCTTGCCGCCCTTGTTTTCGCGCCGCCCGCTCTCGCGTGGGAGGCGCAGGTCGGCGAGGTCTGCGAGATCACGCATGAAGGGGACAGCGCGTCGGTGCGCGTGACTTACGATCTAGAGCGGTTGGAATATGCCATCGCGATCACGCTTCCCCAAGCCTGGCCCGAGGGGCCTGTGTTTGCCATCCGCTTTGACGGGCCCCAGGGCAACGTGATCAGCACCAACCGCCATGTGATCTCAAATGCGGGCGCGACGCTGACCGTGACCGATCGCGGCTTCGGCAATGTGCTCAATGGCTTAGAGTTTAACACCACCGCCACGGCCCTGTTGGGCGATCAGGCCGCTGTTCTGGCCTTAGACGGCGCGGCACCGGCGGTGCAGGCGTTTCGCGCCTGCGCAGAGAGCCTGAGTGTTTGAGCCTTCGGTTGCTGATGCGCAGCACGCCTCAGCAATAGTTCTCTGGCCCCACCCGCTGCATGAGCGAATAGCGGTCGCCATGGGCCCAACCGACGGGCAGCGTCGCCTCGATCCTTGCCAGGTCGCCTGCGGACAGAGACAGCGTCGCCCCGTCCAAGCATTGCTTGAACCGGTCGACCGACCGCGAACCGGGAATGGGGACGATGTGCTCGCCTTGGTGCAGAACCCACGCAACCGCCAAGGCGGCCGCCGAGGTGCCCATGTCGGCCGCCAGTGCCTGAAAGCGCGCCACATAGTGCAAGTTGGCGCTGAGGTTTGGCTGCAAGAAACGCGGGTTTACGCGCAGGAACGGGCTCGCTTCGATCCGGTCAGCCGTGACCGGGTGGTCGGTCAGCAGCGAGCGGCCGACCGGCGAGTAGGCGACCAAACTGGTGCCAAGCTCTTCGCAGGTTTGCACAAGGCCCAGCTCCGGCGCGCGGGTGGACAGCGAATACTCCGACTGCACGGCGGCAACGGGGAAGCTGGCGTGAGCGCGGCGCAGTGTCGACGGCGCCACCTCTGACAGCCCGATGGCTTTGGTTTTGCCTTTCTCGACAAGGCGGCCAAGATTGCCCGCCAGTTCTTCAGGCGGGACAACGCCATCATAGCGGTGCGCGTAGAACAGATCGACGCAGTCGACGCCCAGCCGCTCAAGCGATTTCTCCAGTTCGCTCTCAAGATAGTCGGCATCATTGTTGACGATGCGGTTGCCCTGCGCATCCGCGCCGATCCCGGCCTTGGTTGCGATGACGAACCCATCACGGGCGCCAGGGTTGGCGCGCAAGTAAGAGCCAATGGCGTTCTCCGACTTGCCCATGCCGTAGATGTTGGCTCTGTCGAGATGGGTCACGCCCCACTCGCGGCAGGCGTCGAGGATGGCGTGGCTCTCGGCTTCGTCGGTCGCGCCGTACATGTCTGAAAAGGACATCGCGCCGTACCCAACGCACGCGATGAGCGGGCCGTTTTGGCCCAACCGTCTTTGTTGCAAGTGTTTATCCTTGTGAATTTAGATGCGGCTTAAGCCAATCGCTCGGTGTTGGCGCCGCCTTGGTTTTCTGTGCGCTGAAGCTGCGCATCGAGGGCTTTGATCTGGTGTTGCGCAAACACAGTGATGCCTGCGGTTTGCAACGCGGCAGTTACGACGCCGATGTCTTTGGTTTTGGTGCCATCAAACTGGCCACTGTAGATGAAGGTGCTGCCGCACGAGGGGCTGCCATCGGTCAACAGCGCGTAGGTGCACCCTTTTTCCTGCGCCACGCGGACGGCATTGTTTGCGCCGCGCACAAAGCCGTCGGTCACGTCGGTGCCGATATCTTCATAGATCCGCGCTTGACCCTCCAGAACCTCCCGTCCGCCGGCGCCTGGGCTGATCTCGGCCGGAGGCCGTGGCGTTGGGAAGCCGGCCGAAACCTCGGGACACAGGGCCACGACGCGGCCTTCGGCGATCCAGCGGCGCAGGATGGCGCTTTCGATGGGCAACCCTTTGCCATTGTAGCGCACGGGCTGGCCAAGAAGACAGGCGCTGACAAGTATTTTTGCAGTCATAGGACGGGCTCTGGTCAGCTCCCGCGATAGGTGGAGTAGCCGTAGGGCGAGAGGAGGAGCGGGACGTGGTAGTGATCGTCTTCGCTCATGCCGAAGCGGATTGACACCTGATCGAGGAAGAAGGGCTCGGGTGCCTCGAAGCCTTTCTTTCGAAGATAGTCGCCGGCGAAGAAAATCAACTCATATTGGCCAGTTTTGAACTTACCCGTCGGCAGTATGGGCCCGTCGGTCCGGCCATCGTGGTTTGTGACCATCTCGGCGATCTTCTTGTGGCTGTTGCCCGACACCCGGTAGAGCCAGATCGCCAGGCCATCGGCGGGGCAGCCACGCGCTGTATCGAGCACATGGGTGGTCAGAAACCCGCCGCTTTGCGCGCTCTGGCCATCCTTGCCGCTTGCTCCGCCACTGTTCGCCATGGTTGATGTCTCCTTTGTGTGGCGCCAACGTTAGCCGCCCTTGGGAGAGACCTGCAATGACGCCCCCCCGTTATCCACGCGACATGATCGGTTATGGGGCCCATCCGCCCGATCCGCGCTGGCCGGCGCCCGATTCATCGGGCTCCGCCAAGATCGCCGTGCAGATTGTTCTGAACTACGAAGAAGGCGGCGAGAACGCCACCCTGCACGGTGACGCGGGCTCCGAGGCTTTCCTGTCTGAGATCGTTGGTGCCGCAAGCTGGCCGGGCCAGCGGCACTGGAACATGGAATCGATCTACGAATATGGCGCGCGCGCCGGGTTCTGGCGGCTGCATCGCCTGTTCACCGAGATGGGCATTCCGCTGACCGTCTACGGTGTCGCCACCGCTCTGGCCCGTTCGCCCGAGCAGGTCGCGGCGATGAAAGACGCTGGCTGGGAGATCGCCTCGCACGGCCTTAGATGGATCGAGTACAAAGACTTTCCTCGGCAAGACGAAGCCGCGCACATGGCCGAGGCCGTCGCGCTCCATACCGAGGTGACGGGCGAGCGGCCCCTTGGCTGGTACACAGGCCGGTGTTCGATGAACACGGTGTCGCTGGCCTCAGAAGAGGGCGGCTTTGCCTATGTCGCCGATAGCTATGCCGATGATCTGCCCTATTGGCACCGCGAGGGTGAGCGGTCGCAGCTGATCGTCCCCTACACGCTGGACGCCAACGATATGCGGTTCGCGACGCCTCAGGGGTTCAACTCGGGCGATCAGTTCTTCGCCTATTTGAAGGACTCGTTCGACGCGCTTTATGCCGAAGGCAAGGCGGGCCGGGCGAAGATGATGAGCGTCGGCCTGCACTGCCGCTTGGTCGGCCGACCGGGGCGGGTGCAGGGGCTCAAAAAGTTCCTCGAGTATGCTGCCGCCCATCAAGGGGTTTGGTTTGCCCGCCGGATCGACATTGCGCGCCATTGGGCGCAGCATTTTCCGGCGTCAGACAGCGGCGGGGTGCCGCCCTCCCAGATGCGCAAAGACGAGTTTGTCGAAGCGTTTGGGGGCGTGTTCGAGCATTCGCCCTGGGTGGCGAAGCGGGCCTACAAAATAGAACTTGGTGCAGCGCATGACACAGCGGAAGGGCTGCACAATGCCATGGCGCGCGCCTTCCGCACGGCGAGCGAAGACGAGCGGCTCGGTGTCCTGACCGCTCACCCGGATCTCGCCGGCAAGCTGGCCCAAGCCAAGCGATTGACGGCCTCGTCGACCGATGAGCAGGCGTCCGCCGGGCTTGATGCCTTGACGGATCAGGAGCGGGCGACGTTCGAGATGCTCAATGCCGACTATACGGCGAAGTTCGGCTTCCCGTTCATCATTGCCGTCAAAGACAACACGAAGGCGTCGATCCTCGACGCGTTCCGCCGGCGCATCGGACATGATCGGCCGACCGAGTTTGCCGAAGCCTGCCGGCAGGTGGAGCGCATCGCGCGGCTGAGGCTCGAGGCGATGTTGGGAGACGCAGGATGAGCAGCTACCCCAAACCCCCGGGCGGTTTGCCGCCGCAAGCGGCGCTGATGACCCAACGCGCGGTGTTTACCGAGGCCTATGCGGTGATCCCCAAAGGCGTGCAGCGTGACATCGTCACGAGCGCGCTGCCAGGCTGGGCGAATACCCGAAGCTGGACGCTTGCGCGGCCCCTGTCGGGCTTCGCGGAAACCTTTGCGCACTTGATCTTGGAGATCGGGCCGGGCGGCGGCTCTGACGCTCCGGAACCCGATGCGCAGGCGGAAGGCGTGCTGTTCGTCACCAGCGGTGCGGCGCGCCTGGTCGTCTCGGACGTTGCGGCCAAACCCTCGCCGGGGTTCACATCGAGCCAGAAGGCGGCTTTCGCGCCAATCGACGCCGTGCTCGAGGCCGGCGGCTATGCCTACCTGCCTCCTGGCGCGCAGTGGACACTGCACTGCGATGGAGATGCGCCGGCCACGGTGCACTGGATCCGCAAGGCCTATGAGGCCGTGGAGGGTGTCGAGCCGCCGGCGCCGTTTGTGACCTCAGATGCGGACCTACCCATCCAATGGATGCCGGACACACAACAGCGCTGGGGGACCACGCGCTTCGTCGATCCCTCCGATGTGGCGCACGACATGCACGTGAACATCGTCACGTTCGAGCCCGGTGGCACCATCCCGTTTGAAGAGACCCATGTAATGGAGCACGGGCTGTTCGTTCTCGAAGGCAAGGCCGTTTACAAGCTCAACCGCGACTGGGTGGAGATCGAGGCTGGCGACTTTCTGTGGCTGCGCGCGTTCTGCCCGCAGGCTTGCTACGCTGGTGGTCCGGGGCGGTTCCGCTACCTTCTGTACAAAGACATGAACCGGCTGCCGCGGCTTGGCCGCCCGGGGAGTTTTGTGCGGTGAGGCGGATCGTTGCGCGACCGCTGACCGCCGAGGCGTTCGCGCCTTATGGCGATGTTCTCAGTGCCGCCGGTGCACCGGACAAGCTGATCAATGAGGGCCTGTGCTGGCGTTACCACGACCGGGCAGCGCTCGATTTTGGTGATGGCGGCCGCGCAGGGGTGAGCATCTTCAAAGCGGAGCTGCGTGCGCTGCCCTACACGCTCACCATGGTCGAGCGGCACCCCGAAGGCTCGCAGGCATTCGTGCCGATGGATGCTCATCCCTTTTTGGTGACCGTCGCTCCCGATGAAGGTGGCGAGCCCGGCACGCCGGTCGCGTTCCTCACGCATCCGGGCGAAGCGATCAACTTTCACCGTGGCACGTGGCACGGCGTCCTGACGCCGCTGCATGGCACTGGTCTGTTTGCGGTGATCGACCGAATCGGCGACAGCGCAAACCTCGAAGAGCACCGGTTCACCGAGCCCTATGAGGTGGTGACCGCGGCGCTGTAGAGCAGGCTCACAGGCGGCTCTTCATCGGCGCGCCGGCAATATAGGTTTCCGCGATACAGCGATCATCGCCTGCGGTTTGCAAGAGGAACAGCTCCTCTTCGAGGCTCTGCACGCGCTCCATCTTGACGGCCATCTCGGGCTTGGCGCGCGCATCAAGGACCACGAGGTCGGCATGGCTGCTGGGTTCCAGCGTTCCGATATCGGGCGCCATGCCCAATGCCTGCGCGTTACCGAGGGTTATCGCCGCGAAGCTTTGGAACGGATGGCGCCGATCGCCCAAGATCTGCGCGACCTTGTAGCTCTCATCCATCGTTTTGAGCATGGAGTAGCTCGTCCCGCCGCCGACATCGGTAGCGTAGCCGATGCGCACGCCCCGATCGTGCAGATGCGCACGCGGGAACAAGCCAGAGCCGAGGAACAGGTTCGATGTTGGGCACGAGACCGCCACCGCGCCGGCCTCGGCCATCATCTCCATCTCCGCCGGTGTGAGGTGGATGCAATGGCCGAAAAGCGCCTGAGGGGTCAAAAGGTCAAACCGCCCATACACCGCGGTGTAGTGGGGATCGTTCGGGAAGAGCTGGCGGACTCGTTCGATCTCGCCAAAGTTCTCTGACAAGTGTGACTGGATCAGGCAGGTTGGGTTGGCCTTCGCCAAGGCGCCGGCGGCCACCAGTTGCGCTTCCGTTGACGTAAGCGCGAAGCGCGGCGTGATCGCATAGGTCGCGCGCCCGCGCCCGTGCCAGCGGTCGATCAAGGCTTCGGTGTCATCGAAGCTTGATTGCGCGGTATCGGTCAGCGCTTCTGGCGCCTCGCGGTCCATCATCACCTTGCCGCCGGCCATGGCCATGTTGCGGACCTCCGCAGCGGCGAACAGCGCATCCACCGAGCCGGGATGTACGGTGCAGAAGGACAAGGCCGTCGTGGTGCCGTGGCGGATCAGCTCATCAAGAAAAAGCGAGGCGATGCGCTCGGCATGCGCTTGATCGGCGAAGCGCTGCTCTTCGGGAAAGGTGAAGGTTTCGAGCCATTCAAGAAGGCTGCCGGCGTAAGAGCCAAGCACCTGCATTTGCGGGTAGTGAATGTGGGTGTCCACGAAACCCGGCATGATCAGATGCGGCCGGTGGTCGACGACCGGCAGGCCAGGATACTGCGCGGCGAGCGTGTCGAACGGGCCGGCGGCGGCGATGCGCCCCCCGGCGATAATCAGCGCACCATCGCTCTCATAGCGCAGGGCGCCGGTGTCATCGGGTGCTTGCGGGATCGCGGAGAAGGTGAGGGTGCGGCCGCGCAGGAGCATGGGGGCGGTCTCGGTCATGCCGTGGCGCCCTGATGATGCCTGGCGCCCTGCCAGGCGGCGACGCGTTCCATCAGTTCGGCGGCGACAAAAGCGGCGACGACGGCCGGGCGCTTGTCGCGCGATATGGATGCGCCAATCGGCATGGTCAGGCCGGCCAGCAGGTCGCGGCTTCCGGTTTCGTCTTCAAGCCAGCGGGCAAAGGTGGCCCGTTTGGTCTTCGAGCCGATCATGCCGACATAGGCGCAGTCTGCGCGGGCGAGGGCTTCGCGCGCGATGAGAAAATCGGTGGCGTGGTCATGGGTTAGGATCACGACGCAAGAGCCTGGCGGCGCACGGCGGACTTCGGCTTCGGGCAGCGGGGTGCAGCGGGTTTGCACTTGGTCTTGGGCTAGGCTCAGTTCTTCGGTGCGGCTGTCGATCAGGACCGCGCTTACCGGCAGCGGCAGAAGCGCGGTTGCGAGGGCACGGCCGACATGGCCGGCGCCGAAGATCAGCACGTGCGGCTGTGCCGCATGCTCGGCCTGCGCATCGGCCACCAGGCGAGCAACCAGCTGCGCAGTGGCGCGCTGGAGATCAAGGCTGACATGGCCACCGCAGCATTGGCCAATCGCCGGGCCCAGCGGCACGTCGATCTGCGATATGTCACGGCCCGCTGCCAGCATCTCACGTGCCGCGTCGATCGCCATGAACTCGAGTTGACCGCCGCCAATGGTGCCGAGCGCATCGGTCTCGCTGACGAGCATACGCGTACCGGCGACGCGGGGCGTGGAGCCGCGCGCCTGGGTGACGGTGACGCAGATGGCCGGCGCGCGCTGCGCGAAGCGTTCAACGTCACTGGGTGAGGGTGCATCAAGCATTGCTGAACCGCGGCATAGGTTACGCTGCGTCGGACTTCAGTCGTTCAACAGCCATGAGAATGCGCTCAGGCGTGCACGGTGTGTCAAGGCGCGGGCACACGCTGTAGTTGGCGACCGATGCCACGGCCATCGAAAGCGCCTCGACCACGCTTGCCGCGAGCATGAAGGGGGGTTCGCCAACGGCCTTTGAGCGCCGGATCGTCCGCTCCTGGTTCACCGACCAGGCAACGAGCTCGGTGTTGAAGATGGCCGGCCGATCTGACGCGAGCGGGATCTTGTAGGTCGACGGCGCATGGGTGCGAAGGCGGCCCTTATCGTCCCACCACAACTCTTCAGTGGTCAGCCAGCCGAGGCCTTGGATGAAGGCGCCCTCCACCTGGCCGGTATCGATGGCCGGGTTCAGCGATTTGCCGACATCGTGCAGAAGGTCCGTCCGGTCGACGTGATACTCGCCGGTGAGCGTGTCGATGGAGACTTCGGAGACCGCCGCCCCATAGGCAAAATAGTAGAACGGCCGGCCGGTGCCCTTGTCGCGGTCCCAATGGATATCGGGGGTCTTGTAGAAGCCTGCCGCCGACAGATGGATGCGTTTGAGGTAGGCCTGATCCACCAGATCGGGGAACGGAATGCGCTGGTTGCCCACACGCACCACATTGGGTTCGAAGACCACTTGCTCGCGGCTCACCTGATAGTGCTCGGCGGCGAAGTCGATCAGCCGATCCTTGATCTGATTGGCTGCGTTGTCGGCGGCCATGCCGTTAAGGTCGGAGCCCGATGAGGCGGCCGTCGCGGATGTGTTGGGCACTTTGTCGGTTGTCGTCGCGGTGATCTTCACGCGGTCAATATCAATCTGGAACGTTTCGGCGACGACCTGGGCGACCTTGGTGTTGAGCCCTTGGCCCATCTCGGTGCCGCCGTGATTAAGGTGGACCGAGCCGTCGCGATAGACATGCACCAGCGCGCCGGCTTGGTTGTACCATGTCGCGGTGAAGGAGATGCCGAACTTCACCGGCGTGAGCGCGATACCTTTTCTGATGATCGGGCTGCGCGCGTTGAAGGCGAGGATCGCGTCGCGCCGCGCATGGTAGTCCGAACTTTGTTCGAGTTCAGCGACAATCCGCTCGATAATGTTGTCGGTGACCGTCTGGTGGTAGGGCGTGATGTTGCGGCCCTCTGGGTCGTCTTTGGGGCCATAAAAATTGCGCTTGCGGATCGTCAGCGGGTCTTCGCCCAGCGCGTAGGCGATCTCTTCGATGATCCGCTCGGCCACCACCAGGCCCTGCGGGCCGCCGAAACCGCGAAAGGCGGTGTTGGAGACCGTGTTGGTCTTCAGCGGCTCGGACTGCAAACGCACATGCGGGTAGTAATAGGTGTTGTCGGCGTGGAAGAGCGCCCGGTCGGTCACCGGCCCTGATAGGTCCGCCGAGAAGCCGCAGCGTGCAGCAAAGGTCGCGTCCACCGCTTCGATGCGGCCGGTCTCATCGAAGCCGACATCATAATCGACCACAAAATCGTGCCGCTTGCCGGTGGTGATCATGTCGTCGTCGCGATCGGGGCGGATTTTCACCGCCACGCCGAACTTGCGCGCGGCGACCGCGGCGATGGCCGCGAACTGGTTCGATTGGGTTTCCTTGCCGCCAAAGCCGCCGCCCATGCGCCGGACATTGACGGTGACCGCCGCCGATGGCACGCCGAGCACATGGGCCACCATATGCTGGACTTCTGAAGGGTGCTGGGTCGATGAGGTGACGGTCATGTCATCATCTTCGCCGGGGATCGCAACGGCGATATGGCCCTCAAGATACAGATGGTCCTGACCGCCGATTGTGTAGCGCCCCTTGATGCGCCGTGGTGCGGCGGCAAGGCCAGCTTGCGCGTTGCCCCGCTCGAGCGTCAGCGGTTTGGTGACCAGACCGAGCCCCTGCTCGCGGGCCTCATCGACCGTGCGCGCAAAGGGCGCCTCGGCATAGCTGATGTTCGCTTTGGTGGCTGCGCGGCGCGCGGCGTCCCGGCTCGTGGCGATCACGGCAAAGACGGGCTGGCCGTGGAAGTGGATTTCACCGTCAGCCAGCACCGGTTCGTCGTGCAGATGCGTCGGCGAGATGTCGTTGGAGGCCGGCATGTCCCGCGCCGTCAGCACGCCCACCACGCCCGGTGCCGCGCGAACGGCGGACAGGTCCACCGATGTGATGGTGCCGCTGGCGACCGTCGACAGGCCCAGATAGGCGTGCAGCGCGCCTTCGGGCAGCGCCATGTCATCGGCGTAGATGGCGCGCCCGGTGACATGCTTGTGGGCGGAATCATGGTTGGTCGGCGTGTGGACACCACCCTTCACGGTGGCAGGTTTGGTGTCGGCGCCGCCAGGCTCGACGATCAGGTCTGGGCTGACGTGTTCGTTCATGCCGCCACCACCGTCCCGCTCGCATTGGGGTCGCGCTGCAACCGCACCGCGCCATCAGCCTCACCCGCCGTCGTGTGTTCGAGGAAGAAGCGGGTGAGCAGGTTTTGCGCCGTCAGAAGCCGGTAGGCGGACGTGCCTCGCCAGTCGCTGAGCGGTTGATAGTCTTCAGCCAGTTTTGGTCGCGCCGCGTTGATCGTGTCCATCGTCCACGGCTCGCCGAGCAGGGCTGTTTCAGTGTGCTCCGCACGCTTAGGTGTACCAGCCATTCCGCCAAAAGCAATCCGGCAGGCGGAAATGCGACCGCCTTCTAATGTCACAGAAAATGCAGCGCAGAGGGCGGAGATATCTTCGTCGCGTCGCTTCGAGATTTTATAGACTCCGTTATGTGTTCCGTTTTGCGGAATCGGAACAGTCAAGGCTTCGACGAACTCGCCGGGGCGCAAGTCTTGTTTGCCATAGGCCAGAAAGAAATCCTCTAGCGGCAAGGAGCGTGCGCCCGCTTTTGAGCGCAGTGTCAGCCGTGCGCCAAGCGCGATGAAGCCCGGCGGGCTGTCGCCAATCGGAGACCCGTTGGCGATGTTGCCGCCGATGGTGCCCATGTTCCGCACCTGCTCGCCGCCGACGCGCCACCAGAGCTCCTCAAGATGGCTGAAATGCTGCTTCAGGACGGGCATGAAATCGGAGTAACTGACCCCGCCACCGATGGTGACGGCATCCTTTTTAACCTCGATGGTTTGCAGCGCCCCAAGGTTCCCGATGAACACGGCGGGCGTGATCGCGCGGTGATCCTTATTGACCCAGAGGCCGACGTCGGTTGCGCCGGCGACGATGGTGGCCGTGGGGTGCGCGTCGAGCACGTCGGCAAGCTGCTCCGTGGTCTGTGGCACGAAGAAGCGTTCCTCGTCGCCAAGCGGGCTCGCGGCGGTCACCTCCACAAGGTGATCGTCGCGCCATGCCTGCAATTGCGCCGTCACCCGCTCCCTTTCAGTGGTCAGCGGGTCGTCCTGCGGCGAGCCGTAGGTGGAGGCCGCCTTGGCCGCTTTGATGATCGGCTCATAGCCCGTGCAGCGGCACAGATTGCCCTGCAGCGCCGTTTCGATCTCGGCTTCCGATGGGCTCGGGGTCCGCATCCAAAGCGCGTAGAGGCTCATGACGATGCCGGGGGTGCAGAAGCCGCACTGTGAGCCGTGATGGTCAACGAGCGCCTGTTGGACGGGATGCAAGCTGTCGCCGGCGGCCAGATGCTCGACGGTGACCACATGGCATCCATCGAGCGAGCCGACAAAGCGGATGCACGCGTTGAGGCTCTCATAGGAGAGCTCGCCGTTCCGAAGCCGGCCGACAAGCACCGTGCACGCGCCGCAATCCCCTTCGTTGCACCCCTCTTTGGTGCCGGTCAGCCGACGCTCGAGGCGCAGATAGTCGAGCAAGGTCACCGACGCGCGCACGTCGGACAGCTCGATCGGCGTGTCGTTGAGAAGGAAGCGCAATGTTGATCGGGTGGCCATCAAGCCCTCGGTAAAGGTCGCCAAACGCCCGGTATATAAGCGGAACCTTTGGTTCCTGCGCAATCCGTAGGCCTGACAAAAGATTGAGCTGCGTTGCCGCATGTCTCGGCAGCGCCGCAGGAGGAGCCCCGACGCTAAGCTGGCAAAAGGTCTTCGCGCCGTGGGATCGCCGCCGTGGCGCCGTGGCCTGTCACCGTCAAGGCGGCGACGCGGACGGCCAGGCTTGCAGCTTGCAGAGCATCGCCGGTCTCAAGGAAGTGGGCGAGGAACGCGCCGGCAAAACTATCGCCGGCGCCCGAACTGTCGATGGCGTCAACCTTGGGTGCGGGGATCGCTCTATCGGTCTCCGCCGTCCTTACAATCACGCCCTTGGGCCCCCGTTTGAGAACGATGACCTGGGCGCCGTGCCGGGCGAAGTGATCAAGAATGGTGCCCGGATCATCGGTGCCCAGCAAACGCTCGGCCTCATCATCTGAGGGCAGGACGATGTCCGCGAGCGGCAGAAACGCCTGGATGCATGCCCGCGCCATCTCGAGGGGCCACAGTTTGAGCCGCAGGTTCAGATCGTAGGAAACGAGGGTGCCGTTGGCGCGAGCGGTTTCGGCTGCGGCCTGCA
Organism: Devosiaceae bacterium MH13; assembly: GCA_019192585.1. Classification (GTDB taxonomy): domain Bacteria; phylum Pseudomonadota; class Alphaproteobacteria; order Rhizobiales; family MH13; genus MH13. The sequence goes on along the minus strand of JAHCMG010000055.1, from coordinate 3,311 downwards.
CTGCGTCGCGCATGGAGGGGCTGATCGCTTGGCTAACGCCCGTGACATGCAGAGCGCGGGCCTGGGCGATTGTCTGCAGCGGCACGTCAGATGGCCGATACTGGCTCGCGGCCGAGCCGCGCCTCGCATAGGTGAAGTGCCGCGCGCCCGGATCGGGATGGATGAAGCTGACCCCTGTCGGGCCCACCGAGGTGGTGACAAGCGCGGACGTGTCGATGCCTTCGCTTTCGCAAAAACGTCTGACGTGGTGCCCGAACGGGTCGTCCCCCAGTGCGGACACGAGCCCTGTCTTCGCGCCTTGGCGGGCGGCGGCAACAAGGGCATTGAGGGCGTCACCGCCCACCCCGCTTGTGTAAGTGGCTGGGCCATCTGCCGGCCCTTCCCGGCGCACCATTTCGATCAGAGGCTCGCCGAGGGCGAGAATGTCAGGCGTCGTCATCGGCCCAGTGTCACGCGCGCGGTTGGCCCCTGTCTAGCCGTCAAGCCAGCCGGGCTGTGGCCAAACCGATGCAAAGCGGCCATTGTCGCGCTCCGCCGCCACGCGCCCTCGAACAGACAGATGGAACCGCACCGCCCATGAAGAACCCCAAGAACCTTTTCAAAGCGGCGATTGCGTCCGGCCAGCATCAGCTTGGCATCTGGAACACGGTGGGCGGCAACTCGGTCGCCGAGCTTCTCGGCGGTGCAGGCTTCGACTGGATATTGGTCGATTGCGAGCACTCGGCGATGGAGACGATCGAGGTGCAGGGTCTGCTACAAGCTGTTGCCGGCACGCCCGATGTGTCTGCGGCAGTGCGGGCGGCGGGCAATGATCCGATCCTCATCAAGCGCTTGCTCGACATGGGCGCGCAGACGCTGATGATCCCCTTTGTGCAGTCCGCCGACGAGGCGGAGGCCGCCGTTGCCGCGATGCGCTATGGCCCGCGCGGCGTGCGCGGCATGGCCGGCATGACCCGGGCGACGCGCTACGGCAAAGTGGAAAACTATTTCACCACCGCCGAAGAGGAACTGTGCCTAATCGCGCAGGTCGAGTCGGTGGCTGGCTTTGATGCGCTCGAGCAGATCGCGTCCGTTGATGGCGTCGATGCGCTGTTCTTCGGCCCCGCCGATCTCAGTGCCAGCATGGGCTATCCCGGGCAAGTGGCTCACCCCGAGGTCGTGGCGATGATCGAGGAAGGCTTTGAGCGGCTCAAGGCGGTTGGCAAGCCGGGCGGCGTGATGGCGCTGGAGAAGGCGGCCGCGGATGCGTATATCGCGCGCGGCTCGCTGTTCACAGCCGTTGGCGTCGACCTGGTGCTTCTGGCCAATGCGGTGGCCGATCTGCGGGCGCGGTTTAGCTAGGGAGGCGTCTCGGCGAGCAGCCCATCGAGCGTGCGCCGCATCCGGTCGCGATCTGGGCTGTGCCCGGTGATCAGAGCGAAGGCTTCAACGGCCTGGTACAGCGCCATGGACTTGCCGCTGAGGGTGCGCAGCCCCTTGGCGCGGGCCTTCTGAAGCAGCGCCGTTTCGAGCGGAAAGTAGACCAGCTCGGCGACCCATGCGGACGGCTTAAGGTCTGCTGGCTCGAACGCCATCCCTGGGTGCGATGCCATGCCCAGCGGGGTCGCGTTCACCGTCCCCTCGGCTGTCTTCAGCGCTTCTGAGGCGTTGGTTCCCCCGTCAACAGAAGCGCCTGGGCGGACAGTCTGTAGTTTGCTGACGAGGCTTTTTGCGCGCGCCTCAACCGTATCGATCACGGTGAGGGACGCGCCCGCATCGATCAGGGCCAACGCCGTGGCCGACCCTGCGCCGCCTGCGCCGAATTGTACGATCTGCTTGCCACGCACGGGCAAGTCAGCCTCCGCCAATGCCGTGCTGAAGCCGGTATAGTCGGTGTTGAAACCGGTCCGCCGCCCGCCCTCGAAGGTGATCGTGTTGATGCTGCCAATGTCGGCGGCGACGCCTGAAAGCGCTTCCACCAAGGCGCACGCCGCGGCCTTGTGCGGATGGGTGATGTTGAGGCCCGCATACCCTTCCGCCTGCGCCCAGCCGATGATCTCGCCGAGCGGCATCGCGCGCCACGGCGCTTCGGTCGTGTCGATCCGGTCATAGCGGTAAGGGAAGCCCAGCGCTTGCCCTTCGGCCGTATGGAGGGCGGGCGTCAGCGACGGGCCGATGCCGTCGCCAATCAGGGCGGCCCTCATCCCGCGTAGCCAAAAAGGCGCGGCAGGAAGAGCACCAGGTCGGGCGACAGGATCATCACCAACAAGCCCGCCAGGAGCACGGCAAGGAACAGCCAGACCTCACGGATGATCTCGCGCAGCGGGATGCCGGTGACAGCGTTGATGACGAACAGCAAGATGCCATAGGGCGGCGTGATCAGGCCGATCATCGAGTTGACCACGACCAGGACGCCGAAATGCACCAGGTCGATCTCGAGCGCGATGCATGTGGGGATGAACAGCGGCACGATGACGAGGATGATCGTCGTCGCGTCGAGCACGCAGCCCAACAAAAGCACCAGCAGGTTGACCAGCAGCAGGAACAGGAGCGGGTGCATGTCGATGCCGGTGAGGAAATCGGACATCACGCCGGGGATGTTCTCGGAGACCACGATGAAGTTCAGGATGAGCGCGCCGCCGATCACCACGCCAACGGCGGCTGACGAGCGGGCGCTCTCAACGAAGATGCGGTACAGGCCTTTCACGCTGAGCGCGCGGTAGAACAGGCCGGCGAGAAGAAGCGCGTAGAGCGCTGCGACCGCCGCCGCTTCTGTCGGTGTCGTGACGCCGCCATAGATGCCGTACAGCAAGATCACCGGCATCAGCAGCGCCGGGAACGCCCGGCCGGTGATCGCCGGCAGTTCGCGCAGCGGCACGGGCTCTTCGATCGCGAAATGTCGCCGTCGGGCGATGATCGCGTTCATCAGCATGAGCAGCGCACCCATAAGGAGGCCGGGCACGATGCCGGCCAGGAAGAGCGAGCCGATCGATGCGTTCGAGACCAGAGCGTAGAGTACCATCGGGATCGACGGCGGAATAATCGGCCCGATGGTGGCCGATGCGGCTGTGATGGCCGCCGCGTAGCCGCCCGAATAGCGGCCATCCTTGGTCATCATCTGGATGATGATTTTGCCAATGCCTGCCGCGTCGGCGACCGCAGAGCCCGACATGCCCGAGAAGATGAGCGAAGCGACCACGTTGACATGGCCCAGCCCACCGCGGAACCGGCCGACGACCGCGATGCAGAAGTTGAGGAGCCGCTCGGAAATCGTGCCGGCATTCATGATGTTCGCGGCGACAATGAACAGCGGCACGGCCAGCAGAACAAAG
>JAHCMG010000054.1 GCA_019192585.1 Devosiaceae bacterium MH13 | reverse complement strand
AGAACGCAAGCTTGTCGACCGGGCCAAGCTGTTTTTGATGCGCAGCCAGGGCCTAAGCGAAGATGAGGCCTATCAGCGCCTGCGCCGCACCGCGATGCGTGAGGGGCGCCGGATGGGCCAGGTTGCAGAAGCATTGGTGCTGTCGATGGGCCTGCTCGACGACGGACTTGAAGACCCGGCACCCAAGAAGGACGCGCCATGACCACCGAGGTTCGTATTGGCTTCATTCCGCTGGTCGACGCGGCGCCGCTGGTGGTGGCGCACGAAACCGGCATTGCCGAACGGCACGGCCTGTCACTGGCGCTGCACAAGTCGGCGTCCTGGGCCGCCCTGCGCGACCGGCTGAGTGTGGGCATGGACCATGCCGCCCACATGCTGGCGCCCATCCCGATCGCCTCGCAGGTTGGCCTGGGCAACCCCAAGGCGCCGATGATCGTGCCCTGCGGCCTGTCAATGAACGGCAACGCGATCTCCGTCTCGCGGGCCTTGTACGATGCGCTGCAAGGCGCGGGCTGGGACCCATCCTCGCTGCGCAACCCACTCGCGTCGGCGCAAGCGCTGGCCAAAGTTGTCGGCGCCCGCGCCGCCGCGGGTGAGCCGCCGCTGACCTTTGCCAGCGTCTACCCGTTCTCGTCGCACGCCTACGAATTACGGTACTGGATGGCCGCCGCCGGCATCCGCCCCGGAACCGATGTGCATCTGACCACCGTGCCGCCGCCGCAGATGGTGACCGCCGTGCGTGAAGGGCAGATCGATGGATTTTGCGTCGGCGCGCCATGGAACACGTTGGGAATCGCCTCGGGCGAGAGCTTCCCCATCGTCATGAAGGTCGACCTGTGGGCGGAGGGGCCTGAGAAGGTGCTGGCGGTGCGCGAAGGTTGGGCAGACGCCTATCCCGAAACCGTTCACCAGCTCGTGCGCATGCTCGTAGATGCGGCACACTGGTGCCATGATCTGGCGAACGCCGATCAACTTGCACAAATCTTGAGCGATGAGTCTTATCTGGGCATTGCGCCTGATTTGATCCGCCCCACACTCGCCGGAACAGCGCTCGGCGCGGGTATCGGACCGGTGGAAAACTACCTTCTGTTTGACCCTGATAAGGCGCTGTATCCGTGGCGCTCGCACGCCATGTGGTTCTACGCGCAGATGGTCCGCTGGGGGCAGCTGGAGCATAGCGAAACCAACGCCCTGCGGGCGAAAAAGGCATATCGGCCAGATATTTACCGCGCCGCCCGGGCGCTCGCCGATGAAGGCGCGACCGGATCGGGGCCGGTTGCCGCCCACGCCGCGCCGCAAGCAGACCTGACGCTGTTTGACGGCGCGCGCTTCGACCCGGACGATATTGAAGGCTATCTCGACGCGCTGGCGATCCGCGAGGCGCCCTGACACAGGACGCGCGTGCGCCCATAGGCGTACGACTTCACGCCGGGTGAAGGGCGAACCGCCCGTTTGGCGGTCAACGCGCTCCACACCCTGCCTTTTATTTAGACTGTGCGCCGCACAATCGCGCTGCCATCGTCTACCGGTCAGCAACGGCGCTGGCATTCCCGGTCCGCATTCCGACCTTCTGGCAACGTCGCCAACCGCTTCCTCCGTTCGAGCATTGCTCGCCCACGGGAAGCTGGTTCGCGGCGCGTTTTGCGTTGAGCGGTCGGTTCGGACTTCAAGGCAAACACACAAAGGAAAGCACGGATGCCCCCCCACGTTTCTGTCGCGAAAGCTGCAACCGCCAAGGCGCGGTCTTGGCTGGTCGCCGGGCTGATTGGCGCCAGCGCCATTGCCCTGTCCTCTCCCGCCCAGGCGGAGTTCCTTGATCTTGAGATCGAAGATTTGACCTTCGGCTTCATCAAGCTGACCGATATGGCGCCGCTCGCGGTGGCCTATGAGCTCGGCTATTTCGAAGATGAAGGCCTGTTCGTTACGCTCGAAGCGCAGGCGAACTGGAAAGTTCTTTTGGATGGCGTGATCGACGGCCGCCTGCAAGGCGCCCACATGCTGGCCGGTCAGCCTCTGGCTGCTACCATCGGCTACGGCACCGAAGCGCACATCATCACCCCCTTCTCAATGGACCTCAACGGTAACGGGATCACCGTGTCGAACGAAGTTTGGGAGCTGATGCGCCCGCACGTGCCCTCGATGGACGACGGCCGCCCGCAGCACCCGATTTCAGCTGAGGCGCTGGTCCCGGTGATCGAGCAGTTCCGTGATGAGGGCCGCCCCTTCAACATGGGCATGGTATTCCCGGTTTCGACGCACAATTACGAGCTACGCTACTGGCTGGCCGCCGGCGGCATCAACCCCGGCTACTGTTCGCCCGAAGATGTGACCGGGCAGATCCAGGCAGATGCCTTCCTGTCAGTGACGCCTCCGCCGCAGATGCCGGCCACGCTCGAAGCGGGCACCATTTATGGCTATGCGGTGGGTGAACCGTGGAACCAGCAGGCCGTGTTCCGCGGCATCGGCGTTCCGGTGATCACCGATTACCAGCTTTGGAAGAACAACCCTGAGAAGGTGTTCGGCATCACCGCTGAGTTCGCTGAAGAGAACCCCAACACCACGCTCGCCATCACCAAGGCACTGATCCGGGCTGCGATTTGGCTTGACGAGAACGACAATGCCAACCGCGAGGAGGCCGTCCGCATGCTGTCGATGCCGCAATATGTCGGTGCCGACGAAGAGGTGATCGCAGCGTCGATGACCGGTACGTTCGAGTTCGAGCGCGGCGATGTGCGCGAGATCCCCGACTTCAACGTGTTCTTCCGCTACTACGCGACCTATCCCTACTATTCCGACGCTGTGTGGTACCTCACCCAAATGCGCCGTTGGGGCCAGATCTCCGAGCAAATGCCGGACGAGTGGTACGATGAAGTCGCCCGCGACGTGTACCGCCCAGACATCTACCTGCAGGCTGCGCGCATGCTGGTCGACGAAGGCATGGCCGACGAAGCCGACTTCCCCTGGGACACAGATGGCTACCGTGAGCCGACCGACGAGTTCATCGACGGCATCACCTACAATGGTCGCGAGCCCAACGCCTACCTCGAAGCGCTGCCCATCGGCTTGTCCGGTGACCAGCGTGTGGTCGGCGCCGAAGTGGTGACCAACTAGGCCTCCCCTTCTTTCCTTCCTCCCTGCCGCCGGGGCGCGCTCCCACCCAGTGCGCCCCAGCGGAATGCCTCGCAACTCCCCCCCCCTTTTTCTGTCTTGAGGACGTGACGCCATGACCACCGCCTCCGAGTTCGACGCCGTAACGGCGGACGCCGAGCGCGACGCTGCCAAGGCAGCCAAAAAAGAAGCCCGGTTCGCCGCCATCACCAAGGCCGCCGGCTATCTGAACATTCTGGGGCTGGGCTGGCTCGTCCCGATCCTCAAGATCGTCGCGGGCGACAGCCCGAAATACCAGCTCAAAGAGCTGTGGCAGCTTTTGATCGTACCGCTGATCGGCATCGGTCTTTTTATCGCCGCTTGGGCCACGCTGGCGCCGCAGGTGCAAACCTCGCTTGGCGCGATCCCCGGCCCGGCCCAGGTGTGGGAAGAAGCGGTTGGCTTGCACGAAGCCTATCTGGCGCAGCAGGAAAGCGCCGCCGCGTTCTACGAGCGCCAGGAAGCGCGCAACGCCGAACTGATCGCCGCCGGCCGCGAAGACCGAGTCCGCCAGCGCGAATACACCGGCCAGGCCACCTATTACGACCAGATCTTCACCTCACTGTGGACGGTCGCAGTCGGCTTCTTCCTTGCCACCATCATCGCGGTGCCGCTGGGCATCGCCTCGGGCCTGTCACGTACCGTCAACGGCGCGATCAACCCGCTGATCCAGATCTTCAAGCCGGTTTCGCCGCTGGCGTGGTTGCCCATCGTCACCATGGTGGTCTCGGCGACGTATGTGAACGTGATCGACCCGCTGCCCAAGTCGCTGGTGATCTCGGCCATCACCGTGACCTTGTGCTCGCTGTGGCCAACGCTGATCAACACATCGCTCGGCGTGGCGTCTGTCGACAAAGACCTGATGAATGTTGGCCGCGTCCTTCAGCTGCCGACGTGGAAAACGGTTACCAAGCTGGTCCTGCCCTCCGCCCTGCCGCTGATCTTCACCGGTCTGCGCCTGTCGCTCGGTGTGGGCTGGATGGTGCTGATCGCCGCCGAGATGCTCTCGCAGAACCCCGGCCTTGGCAAATTCGTCTGGGACGAGTTCCAGAACGGCTCCTCGTCGTCGCTCGCCAAGATCATCGTCGCGGTGCTGACCATCGGCATTATCGGCTTCCTGCTCGACCGCATCATGTACGCGCTGCAGGCCGCCTTCACCTTCTCCAGCCAGCGCTAAGCGCAGCGTTTCGAACACAACCGGACGCAGGGTCTTGCGTCCGGGAAACGCGCCAACAGGAGTGCACAACCGATGAGCTTTCTCGATCTCAAGGGCGTCTCCAAGAGCTACCGCTCTGCTGGTGAGACCACCCATGTCCTCAAGGACATCAACCTGGAAGTCGCCGAGCGCGAGTTTGTGGCCATCGTTGGCTTCTCGGGCTCGGGCAAAACCACCCTCATCTCGATGATCGCCGGCCTGGTTGAGGCCGATGAGGGCGAGATCACGCTGAAGGGCGCGGCCATCAAAGGCCCCTCGCCCGACCGCGGTGTGGTGTTCCAGAACTACTCGCTGATGCCGTGGCTGACGGTGGCCGGTAATATTGGCCTCGCGGTGGACGAAGTCTTCAAAGACGAAGACACGCGCACCCGACAGATCCGGGTTGATGACGCCATCGATATGGTGGGCCTGACCCACGCCAAAGACCGCCGCCCCGCCGAGCTATCGGGCGGCATGCGGCAGCGCGTGGCTGTTGCCCGCGCGCTCGCCATGAGCCCCGAAATTCTGCTTCTTGATGAGCCGCTGTCGGCGCTCGACGCGCTGACCCGCGCGAAACTCCAAGATGAGATCGAACAGATCTGGGAGAACGATCAGAAGACGGTCATCCTGATCACCAATGATGTCGACGAAGCCGTGCTGCTCGCCGACCGGATCATCCCGCTCAACCCCGGCCCCGGCGCGACCTTCGGCCCCGAGTTCAAGGTCGACATTCCGCGCCCCCGTGATCGGGTGGAAATGAACGCCATGCCGAAAGCAATCGAGCTGCGCAGCGCGATCACCAGCTACCTTTTGGAAGTGGGTGCTGAGCGCGGCGCGGATGTGGATGGCGACCTGATCCTGCCCGATGTGCAGCCGATCGATCTGCAAGCCAAGCGCAAGAGCATTGAGTTGCCCAAGGCCTATGTCGAGGCGGCGCAGACGGTGAACGAGAAGAAATATCTTGAGTTCGTCAATCTCAAGAAAATCTATCCAACGCCGAAAGGGCCGCTGACGGTTGTCGACGGGTTCGAAACCCGCATCGATAAGGGCGAGTTCATCACTCTGATCGGCCACTCGGGCTGCGGCAAGTCGACGGTGCTGTCGATGGTCGCCGGGCTCAATGAGATCTCCGATGGCGGCATCGTTCTCGATGGCCGGGAGATCGACACCGCCGGCCCAGACAGGGCAGTGGTTTTCCAGGCCCCATCGCTGATGCCGTGGATGACGGCCTATGAGAACGTTGCCCTGGGCGTGGAGCGGGTTTACCCGCACGCATCCGACGCCGAGCGTCGCGACATTGTCGAGTACTACCTGTCCCGCGTTGGCCTCGCCGATGCGATGACCAAAATGGCGGCCGACCTGTCGAACGGTATGAAGCAGCGCGTCGGTATCGCCCGCGCCTTCGCCCTTTCGCCCAAGCTGCTGCTGCTCGATGAGCCGTTCGGCATGCTCGACTCGCTGACGCGCTGGGAGCTGCAGGAAGTGTTGATGGACGTGTGGAAGCGCACCCAAGTCACCGCGATCTGCGTCACCCACGATGTCGATGAAGCCATTTTGCTCGCCGACAAATGCGTGATGATGACTAACGGGCCCAACGCCCGCATCGGCAACATTATGGAAGTCGATCTGCCGCGCCCGCGCTCGCGCAAGGCGCTGCTGGAGCACCCCGACTATTACCGCTACCGCCAGGAGCTTCTCGACTTCCTTGAAGCCTATGAGGGCGGCGCGAACCCCGACCCGGCGGTGCTCGAAGCCATCAAAGCCAAGTCTGCGGCTTCGGCTGAAAAGAACGCCCAGGCGGCGTCGCTTCAAGCTGCGGAGTGATGGCGATGACGGAAGAGCAAATCGGTCTGGTCCAGGGCAGCTTCAAGCAAGTGGCGCCCATCGCCGACACCGCCGCCGGCCTGTTTTACGGCCGGCTGTTTGAGATCGCCCCCGAGGTGAAGCCGCTGTTTAAGGGCGACATGACCGAGCAAGGCGCCAAACTGATGGCCACGCTCGGCGTGGTGGTCAACGGGTTGTCCAACCCGTCCTCCATCCTTCCGGCGGCGCAAGCGCTGGCGGTAAAGCATGTCGAGTATGGCGTCACGCCCGCGCACTACGCGCCGGTGGGCGAAGCGCTCATCTGGACCCTCGATCAAGGGCTCGGTGACGCGTTCACCGACGAGCTGAAAGAGGCGTGGGTCGCAGCCTACACGCTGCTCAGCGGCGTGATGATCGACGCGGCCTACCCGCAAGCGGCGGAGTGACAGCGATGAGCGAAACCAAGGAAAAGCTCGTCGTCATTGGCAATGGCATGGCGCCGGGCCGGATGCTCGAGCATCTGTTCGATGCCGCACCCGGCCGCTACGACGTGACCATTTTTAACGCCGAGCCGCGGGTCAATTACGACCGCATCATGCTCTCGCCCGTCCTGTCAGGCGAGAAGGCGTATGAAGACATCATCATCCATGATGAGGCCTGGTACGACACCCACGGCGTGACCTTGCACAAGGCGCAGCGGGTGACGGCCATTGACCGGTCGGCGAAGACCGTCACGTCTGACAGAGGCGTCACCGAAAGCTATGACAAGCTGGTCATCGCCACCGGGTCGAACCCGTTCATCATCCCCGTTCCCGGCCACGATTTTGAAGGCGTCCTCAGCTACCGCGATCTTGACGATGTCGAAGCGATGCTGTCGGCAACGCAGGCGAAAGCGCGGGCCGTGGTCATCGGTGGCGGGCTACTTGGGCTCGAGGCCGGGGCGGGGCTGAAAGCTCAAGGCGCGGACGTCACGGTCGTGCACCTGATGCCAACCCTGATGGAGCGGCAGCTTGATGCGGCGGCGGGCTACCTGCTGCGCCGCGAGTTGGAATCGCGCGACATCAAGATCATCACCGAAGCCAACACCAAGCGCATCTTGGGCGATGGCAAGGTGGAAGGCGTCGAGCTTGAAGACGGCACCATCATCGCTTGCGAGATGGTGGTGATGGCGGTGGGCATCCGGCCCAACGCGGCGGTTGCCAAGCAGGCGGACCTAGATGTCGGTCGCGGCATCGTCGTCGACGAATTGCTGCGCACCTCTGACCCGGACATTTACTCGCTGGGCGAATGCGCTGAAGTGGGCGGCATGTGCTACGGGCTCGTCGCGCCGCTCTACGAGATGGCCCGCGTCGTCGCCGGCCATCTGGCGGGCGCACCGGTGGGCACGTTCAAGCACTCCGAAACGCCGACCAAGCTTAAGGTCACGGGCATCAACCTGTACTCGGTGGGTGACTTTGCCGAGGGCGATGAGCGCGAAGAGATCGTGCTGCGCGACGCGCAAGGCGGCATCTACAAGCGGCTGATCATCGAAGATGACACGGTCATCGGCGCGGTGCTCTATGGCGAGGTCGCCGATGGCGGCTGGTTCTCCCAGCTGATCAAGGACAAGACCGACATCTCCGAGATGCGGGAGACCCTGATCTTCGGCCAGGCCTATCAGGGGGCCGAACCGCTGGACCCTATGGCGGCCGTTGCAGCCTTGCCGGATGAGGCAGAGATCTGTGGCTGTAACGGCATTTGCAAAGGTGACATCACCACCAAGATCACAAAACTTGGTCTGAGCACGCTCGATGATGTGCGGGCGCACACCAAGGCGTCCGCCTCCTGTGGCACCTGCACGGGGCTGGTCGAGAGCCTGATGGCCCTGACCCTGGGCGATGCCTACAACCCGGCGGCCGTGCAGCCCATGTGCGGCTGCACCGATCTGGGCCATGGCGACGTACGCCGGCTGATCAAGGCCAAGGGGCTCAAAACCATCCCCGAGGTCATGCAGGAGCTGGAGTGGAAAACCTCCTGCGGCTGCGCCAAGTGCCGCCCGGCGCTCAACTACTATCTCGTCGCCGAATGGCCCGATGAGTATGCCGACGATTACCAGTCGCGCTTCATCAACGAGCGGGCGCACGCGAACATCCAAAAGGATGGGACGTATTCCGTCGTGCCCCGCATGTGGGGCGGGCAGACCTCATCGAAGGAGCTGCGCGCCATCGCCGACGTTGTCGACAAGTTCGACATCCCCACGGTCAAGGTCACCGGCGGCCAGCGCATCGATATGCTCGGCATCAAGAAGGAAGACTTGCCCGCCGTCTGGGCTGATCTCGGCAAAGCCGGGTTCGTTTCGGGCCACGCCTATGCCAAGGGCCTGCGCACGGTGAAAACCTGCGTCGGGACTGACTGGTGCCGCTTCGGCACGCAGGACTCGACGGGCCTTGGGGTCCGCATCGAGAAGTTCATGTGGGGTTCCTGGACGCCAGCCAAGGTGAAGATGGCTGTCTCGGGCTGCCCGCGGAACTGCGCGGAAGCCACCTGCAAGGATGTCGGCGTTGTGTGTGTGGACTCAGGCTACGAGATCCACTTTGCGGGCGCCGCTGGCCTCGACATCAAGGGCACCGAGGTGCTCGGCACCGTCGCCAACGAGGATGAAGCGCTCGAGCATATCGTCGCGCTGACGCAGATGTATCGCGAGCAGGGCTACTATCTCGAGCGGATCTACAAATGGGCCAAGCGCATCGGCTACGACGAGGTGCGCCGGCAGATCCTTGAGGATGCCGACAAGCGCAGAGCCTATTTTGACCGCTTCGTCTTCAGCCAAAAGTTTGCGCAGGTCGATCCGTGGAAAGAGCGGGTCGAGGCCGAGCCGCAAGCGGACATGTTCGCCGAGTATCGGCCGCTGGCTGACCTCACGATCCGGGAGGCAGCCGAATGAACGCGCCCTTTCCCGCTATGAGTTGGGTCGCCATCGGCCAATTGTCCGACATCCCCGTCCGCGGCGCGCGCTGCGTCGTCACGCCCATGGGCAAGATCGGTATCTTCCGGACGGCCGCCAATGAGGTCTACGCCATCGAGGACCATTGCCCCCATAAGGGCGGTCCGCTGACCCAAGGCATCGTGCATGGCGGGGCGGTCACCTGCCCGCTGCACAATTGGGTCATCGACCTTAAAACCGGTGAAGCGCAAGGCGCCGATGAAGGGCGTGTGAAGACCCTGCCTTTGCGCCTTGATGGCGAGGTGATCGAGCTGGGCCTCGACCCGTCGGTTCTGGCCGAAACGCCGCCCGCGTAGCCGACACGATGGACGCGCTCGCCAACAAAACCACGCGCACCACCTGCCCCTATTGCGGGGTCGGGTGTGGCGTGAAGGCGACCGTCGATCCGCTGGCCGGATCGGTGGAGATTGCTGGCGATGAGGCGCACCCGGCCAATGCGGGCCGGCTGTGTTCCAAAGGGGCGCAGCTTGCTGAGACGCTCGGGTTGGACAACCGGTTGCTCTACCCGACGCTGGGCGGCGAGCGGACGAGCTGGGATGCCGCCACTGGCCGGATCGCCGAAGCCTTTTCTGCCGCCATTGCCGAGCACGGCCCCGACAGCGTGGCGATGTATGTCTCCGGCCAACTTATGACCGAGGACTATTACGTCGCCAACAAGCTGATGAAGGGCTATGTCGGCTCGGCGAACATCGACACCAATTCGCGGCTGTGCATGGCGTCGTCCGTCGCGGGCCACAAGCGAGCCTTCGGCACCGACACGGTGCCGGGCACCTATGAGGATCTCGAGCGCGCCGATCTGGTCGTTCTGACGGGCTCCAACCTCGCCTGGTGCCACCCGGTGCTGTTCCAGCGGCTGGTGGCCGCCAAACAGCAGCGCCCGCACATGAAAGTGGTGGTGATCGATCCGCGGCGCACGCCGACCGCTGAGATCGCAGACCTGCATCTGCCGCTCCAGCCAGACAGTGACGTGGCTTTGTTCAGCGGGCTTCTGCGCTTCCTCTCGCGTCTCGGTGGCGCGGACCGCGCCTACACCGCCGAGCATACGCAAGGCGTTATCGATGCCCTGGACGCGGCAGAGCCGTGGACCCTTGAGCAGACCGCCAAGCGCTGCGGCCTGCCGTTGACCGACCTTGCGCAATTCTATGATTGGGCGCTCGCCACCGACCGCACGGTCACCGTCTATTCGCAAGGGGTGAACCAGTCGTCGAGTGGCAGCGACAAGGTCAACGCCATCATCAACACGCACCTTTTGACGGGCCGGATCGGCCAGCCGGGCATGGGCCCGTTCTCCGTCACCGGCCAACCCAATGCGATGGGCGGCCGCGAGGTGGGTGGCTTGGCGAACATGCTGGCGGGCCATCTCGAGCTGGCGAACCCCGAGCACCGCGCGCTGGTGCAGACCTTTTGGGACAGCCCAACGATCGCCGACACGCCGGGGCTCAAGGCCGTCGACCTTTTTGAAGCCATCCATGCGGGCACCATCAAGGCGCTGTGGGTGATGGCGACCAATCCGTCGGTCTCCTTGCCGGACGCCGCGCGCGTCAATGAGGCGCTGGCGACCGTGCCCTTCCTGGCCGTATCGGACATTGTCTCGACCACCGACACACTGCGCCACGCGGCGCGGCCGGGCTGTGTCGCCCTGCCCGCAACCGGCTGGGTGGAAAAAGATGGCACGGTGACCAATTCTGAGCGGATGATCTCGCGACAACGCGGGTTCCTACCCGCCCCCGGCGAGGCGCGCCACGATTGGCAGGCGATCTGCGATGTCGCCACCAAAATGGGCTTTGGCGACGCGTTCGCTTTTGACAGTCCCGCATCGGTGTTCGCCGAGCATGCGGCCCTCTCTGGCTACAAGCCTGAGGTGCGGCGCGACTTCGACATTTCAGGCCGGGCGGGCCTCAGCCAAGTCGCCTACGAGTCCATGCCACCCTTCCGCTGGCCCTTGCGCGCTGACAGCACGCAGACCGAGCGGTTCTTTGCCGGTGGGGGCTTCTTCCACGCCGACCGTAAGGCACGCTTTGTGCCGACGCACGCTGCCGATGCGCCACAGCGGCCAGCAGGCACCTTCACGTTGAACACGGGCCGGGTGCGCGACCAGTGGCACACGATGACGCGCACCGGCCGCTCGGCGACCCTGTCGGCGCACATGGGCGAACCCTATTGCGAGATTCACCCCGCCGACGCGGTCGATCTCGGCGTGACGGCGGCGTCGCTTGTGACAGTCTCGAATGGCCGGGGCCGCATCATCGTCCGCGCGTTGATCAGCGCGGGGCAGCAGCGCGGCAGCGTGTTCGTGCCGATGCATTGGAACGATCAGACCGCCGCCAACGCGCGGGTGGACACACTTGCGGCCCCGGAGACAGACCCGACATCGGGTCAGCCAGCGCTGAAATTTTCGACCGTCAAAGTACAACCAGCCGCCATGGCGTGGCACGGCTTTGCGGTTGTCCGCGACGCGCCGGGCGCGCTGCCCTTCGCCTATTGGTCGGTGGCGCCCTGCGCGGGCGGCTACGCCATCGAGATGGCCGACACCGAGCCTTGCGACGACTATGCCGAGTTGGTTCGGCAGATCATCGGTGCCGATGGCGTGATGGGCGTGCAGGACCGGGCGAGCGGCGACGCGCGCTTCCTCGTCTCGGCCGATGAAAGCGTGCAGGCCGCTCTGTTCTTTGCGCGTGATCCGGTGGCCGTGTCGCGGCGCTGGGCGATCGAAAAACTGTCCCAGCCGCTCGCCGATGCCGCCGCAAAGGTCGCGCTGCTGGCCGGCCGGCCGCCCGCTGACCAACCCGACCAAGGCCCCATTGTATGCGCCTGTTTTGCGGTCGGCCGAAACACGATCGCCGCCGCGATCACAGATGGCGCTACAAGCCTCGATGCGGTCGGCGCGGCCTGTCAGGCGGGGACCAATTGCGGATCTTGCCGCTCAGAGATCGCCGCCATGCTCCCGCAGGATACCGAACATGAAACCGAAAAACCGCAGGAGGTTCGCCATGCGCCGCAAGCTGTCTGAAGCCGCGCCCGCACGCATGGAGCCGCTCGCGGTTCTGCCGGTTTTCCTCAACTTGCAGGGCAAGCGCGTGGCGCTTTTGGGTGGGACCGAAGCCGCCGCGTGGAAGGCGGAACTTCTGGCAGCCAGCGGCGCGCATGTTGAGGTTTACGCACCCACGCTTGAGCCAGAGATGGAAGCGCTGCTCGCCCGTGACCTGCCAGCGGGTTCGCTCCAGTGGCATGAACGCCCCTGGGCGCTCGATGCTTTTGCGAACGCCGCCTGCGTCGTCGCCGACGCGGCTGACGAGGCCGAAGCGAAAGCCATGGTGTGCGCGGCGCGCGGCGCGGGCGTGCCGATCAACGTCATCGACATGCCGGCCTATTGCCAGTTCCAGTTCGGCTCCATCGTCAACCGCTCACCGGTGGTGGTCAGCATCTCCACCGCTGGCGCGGCGCCGATTTTGGGCCAGGCGATCCGGCGGCGGATCGAGACCTTACTGCCGCGCGCCCTGCAAGGCTGGGCCGGGCTAGCGCAGACGGTCCGCGCGCAGGTGCTACAGCGCTTTGGCCCCGGCGCGCCGCGGCGCGCGTTCTGGGAACGGTTCGTTGATCGAGCCTTCTCTGGCGACGGCGCGCCCGCGCAGTTGGATGTGGCATCACTGGTCGCCGATGATGGCAACCGGGCCGGTCGGGTCACCCTGGTGGGCGCGGGCCCTGGCGACGCGGAACTTCTGACGCTCAAGGCCGTACGCGCGCTACAATCCGCCGACGTGATCCTGTTCGACGACCTGATCTCGGACGATGTGCTGGAGCTCGCCCGGCGCGAAGCCAAGCGCATGATGGTCGGCAAGCGCGGCGGCCGCGACAGCTGCCGGCAGGACGATATCAACGCGCTGATGATCAAGCTGGCCAAGCAAGGCAAACATGTTGTCCGGCTCAAGTCTGGTGACCCATCGGTGTTTGGCCGCGCTGGCGAAGAGCTTGCCTCTTTGCGGGTGGAAGGCATCGCCTGCACCGTCGTGCCGGGGATCACCGCGGCCAGCGCCATGGCCAGCCGCCTCGGCGTATCGCTGACGCACCGCGACCACGCCCAGTGCGTGAGCTTCGTAACCGGCCACTCCAAACGGGGCAGCCTGCCCGAGGGGCTCGACTATGACGCGCTGATCGGCGAGGGCCGCAGCGCGGTGGTCTATATGGGTGCGCGGACGGCGGGCGACCTGACCGCATCGCTGCTTGCGAAAGGGGTCCCCGGTTCGTTGCCCGCCGTGGTGATGCAATCGGTCTGCCGGCCCGAAGAGACGGTGTGGCACGGCAGTCTCGATACCTTGCCAGCCGGCTGCGCCAGCATGGTGGCGGACGGGCCAGTGCTGATCGCGCTTGGCACCGCATTTGCGCAGGCAAAGCCCGTCGCCGCGCCTCAGACGGGGACGCAAACCGGCGATGCCTTTGACACGGCAACGGTGCACGCGCTGGCCATTTAGCGTCAGCTTTGCACTCGCGGTTTGAAGGTGCGGCCAGCTGTGTCTGGGCGAGCACCGGCCGCATTTGCTTCAAATCTGTTCATCGGGCCTAACGGCTCTTGCACTCGCTCTGTCGTTTGTGGAAGGACCCTGCCGTGGTCGGCATGATGTTGCGCTGCCCCCGACCGCCTCACACACAATGATCGCCTGCGCCGGTGCCTGCACGCCTTCGGGTCTGGCCCACCCGCCGGCGCCTAGGAACGCTTACCATGGCTGGTTTCGCCTATCAGCTTTATTCATCGCGCCGGTTTGGTCCGCTGCGCCGCACGCTCGGGATGCTTCGCGAGCTCGGCTATCAGGGCGTGGAGGGCTATGGCGCGCTGCTCGATGATCCGGCGACGGTTGATCTTTTGGAGGCTGGGCTGGGCGCGACGGGGCTTGCAATGTGGACGAGCCATATCAGCCTCGCGCAGTTGCGCGAGGACCCGCGCAAGCTGATCGAAGTGACGCGCCGGCTGGGCGTTCAGACCTTGTTTGTGGCCTATCTCGACCCGGCCGAACGGCCCTCCTCGGAAGCGGAGTGGACGGCGTTTGCCGCCGAGCTCGCCGTTCAGTGCGAGCCGCTGCGCATGGCCGGCCTGACCGTCGGTTGGCACAATCACGATTTCGAATTCATCGCCTTGCCCGAGGGGACGCGGCCGATCGAACTGCTGCTTGAAGGCGACCCGTCGCTGCAATGGGAGCTTGATATCGGCTGGGCCGAAGTGGTCGGCGAAGACCCTGTCGCCTGGCTGGAGCGTTACACCCACCGGATCGCGGCCGCGCACCTCAAAGACCGCGCGCCGGCAGGAGAAAACCTGGATGAAGACGGTTGGGCGGACGTGGGGAGCGGCACGCTCGATTGGGCGACGCTGCTGCCGGCCCTGCGCGCCGAAGCGGTGCCGCAGCTGATCGTTGAGCATGACAACCCAGCCGACCATGAGCGGTTTGCCGCTCGGTCGATCTCGGCGCTGCGCAGCATCGAACGCAGCAAGCGCGCGACCTAAGCCGGGCTTGCCCAGCCGGCTGGTCTAAACCAGCCCGGCGCGCAAGCAGGCATGCATGTGCAGGACGCCTTGCAGGTGGCCGCCAGCATCAACCACCGCCAGAACGGTGATCTTCCGGGCGTTCATGATCTGCAGCGCTTTGGCCGCCAGCGCATCAGGCGCGATGGTTTGCGGCGTCTGCGTGGCGATCTCGATGGCCGTCTTCTCCATCACGCCGTTCAAGTTGCGGCGCAGGTCGCCATCGGTGATCACGCCCATCAGCGTGTCAGACCCGTCGACGATCAGCGCGATGCCCAGGCCTTTGGCATTCATCTCGTCGAGAACGATATCCATGGCTGCATCGGGCGTGATGCGCGGCAGCTCAGGCCCGCTCTCCATAAGCGCGGACACTTCGATCAGCTCGGCCCCCAACTGCCCACCGGGGTGAAACTGCGAGAAGCTCGACGCGTCAAAGTCCCGCTCGTTCATCACCGACACGGCAAGCGCGTCGCCGAGCGCCAGCGTGCAAGTCGTTGAGGTGGTCGGCGCCATGCCAATGGTGCAGGCCTCAGGCACGTCGGGCAATTGCAGCACCAGGTCCGCTTGGCGGGCCAGCGTGGAGCGGAGGTTTTTGGTGATCGCGATCATGGGGATCGAAAACCGGCGGGTGTAGGCGACCAGATCGGCCAGCTCGCGCGTCTCCCCCGAGTTGGAGATGAGAAGGCACAGATCATCGCCGGTGATCA
Organism: Devosiaceae bacterium MH13; assembly: GCA_019192585.1. Taxonomy (GTDB): domain Bacteria; phylum Pseudomonadota; class Alphaproteobacteria; order Rhizobiales; family MH13; genus MH13. The sequence continues at coordinate 10,748 of JAHCMG010000054.1, read as the reverse complement.
TGCCCAAGTCGCCATGGCTCGCCTCCGCGGGGTGAACGAACTGCGCGGGCGTGCCGGTGGAGGCGAAGGTCGCGGCGATCTTGGCGGCGATGTGGCCCGACTTGCCCATGCCCGAGAGGATCACCCGGCCCCTGACGCTGAGGATCCGTTCCACGGCCGCAACGAACTGACCGTTTAGGGCGCTTTGGACGGCACGGAGGCCCGCGCGCTCCGCCTCAAGCACGCCGTTGGCGGTCGTCAAGATCGAGCGGTGCTGATCGCTCGCGGGCGCGGCGATGTCGGTGTCAGTGTCGGTGTCAGTGTCGGTGTCGGTCACCGGCAGCGAAACGGACGGGGTGGCGGTCACGTCTAACCTCAAATGCAGAACAAGCGCGGCGTGGCTTTTGCACGCCGTGCGCGCGGGCGCTGGCCCTCGGGCCACGGTGTCGCGCGGTTGTTGCCTGTCTATCGTAAGGCGGCGCGAAGCTCAAATAGCCGTACCATTGCCCTTGGGGAAACGGCACCCTCACGGCGGTTTCGCCAAACGTCACGGGGCATCACCATCGCGTGTGATCGCCGGTGTGCGCCTTGCGAAGCCGCCTTGGGGACCGTAGGTGAACCCCTATCAACGGGCATGCCCCGATCACAATGCGTTCTGCGAAAAAGAATGCGTGCAAGAGTTTGTTTATCGAGGAATCAGCTATGTCTCTGATCCGCTTTCCTATTCGGCTTCTTGGTCTGGCGCTGATCGCCTGCGCTCTGGTTCTGCTCGCCGACGATGTCGCGCAGATGGAATGGCCCGCGCTTGCCGGTTTCACGCCTGATCCTTTGGGCGCGCTGATCCATTCGGTGGCGCCGCAAGCGCTGAACCTGACGCAAGCCATCATCCAGCGGTTCGTCTCGCCCTTCCTGTGGGACCCGATCCTCCAGACGGTTCTGACCTTCTGGGACTGGGCCGTTTTCGGGACGCTGGGTCTGCTGCTGGCAACGCTCGCCCGCCGGCCAAAAGACCGGCCGGACCCGATCGCCATTGAAACCGCGGGCTGATCAAACAGGCTGGCGCGCCTAAACGCCCAGCCGCACCTTACTGGAACGCGCCGAGAATGGGGCTGAGATCGTTGCCATTGAGCAGCACTTGCCCGGCAGCCGTAACCTCAATCTCGAAGTCTTTGACGGCCACGCCATCCTCATCGGTGGCATCGCGACCCATCGCCGACAGAACGGACGCAAAAGCAGCCGCTTCGGCGATGTCACTGCCCATCGACTGGGCGAAGGCGATCATCTCCGCAAGCCCGGCGATGCGAAGGTCGACTTGGGCGGTGAACTGCAGCGCCGCGCCGGGGTCCGGGTCCATCGTGCCGGCGCCGGAAAGGTAACCGAGCGGGGCTTCGACCCGCAGGGCGCGCAGTTCGACCAGCGCGTCGGACGTCAGCAAGATGCCCAAAAGCTCCATCGGGTCGAGGTCTTCCAGCGCCTCGTAGCTCACGCCGGTGCCCATGCGCCGACCCTTGGGGCCCATCTCGGCTTCGCCGGTGCCGAGTGTCGCCCGCACCTCACCGAGAACAGCTTGTAACGGCGCGTCGTTGGCGTAGAGCGCCAGCTCGGCGAAGGTGGGGATGACCGGCTTCATCGGCTCGGGCAGCTCGGGCGATGCGACGTCCGCAATGCTCAGCTCGATGCCCAGGTCGGCCGCCTCAGCATCGAGATTGTTGGCCACGATGTCGGTGGTGAACTCACCAAGCGAGAAGGCCGCATCATCAATGTCAAAAACCAGATCAGTCATGGCGACGCCAAGGGTCATGTCGCCGATCCAGGCCTCATCCGCGCTGGTGACGAGCAGCTCGGCCAAGGCCTGCAAATTTTCTTCCTCATCATCGGGATCGACGCCGCGCATCCGTTCGGAGACCGCGGCAAATAGGTCGAGCCGCTGGCGGTCGGATTCGCCCGCCAAAATGAGGCTGCCCAGTTCGAAGCTGCCATCTGTCGGGTGCACCACACTGAGACCGGACAGCTCGATGAGGCTTTCGACGGCGTACAGGTGCGCGTCTGCATCCAGGGCGTCGCTGTTGGTGCCGATGTAAAACAAGTCGGCGCCGCCGGTGACGCCTTCGCTCGGCACCGCCAGTTCCATATCGCTGAGCCGAATGTCGACTTCGAGCGCCGTCTCATATTGCGGTGCCGCGAGGATGCGGTTGTCGGCATTGTCGAAGGTGACCGTCAGGCTTTCATTGCCGTCGGGGTTGTTGGCGGCAAAGGGCGAGGTGAAGGTCCAAATCACCTCCAGCAACTCGCCGCCCATCGGCGTCACCTGGGCATCGAATGCGGGCAAGACGCCGCGGAAATCGTCATCCACCTCAAAGACCAGGTCGGGCACAGCGACGGCGTAGCTGTTGCCTTCGGGCAGCGCCTCGACCTCGCCATCGAAGAAGATGTCCGCTTCCGGCAGACCTTCGGCGAACAGATCCAAAACACTCTGGGCTTGCTGCTCAACGACCAGGGCACCGTCTGCATCGACGCTTTGGGCGGCAACGGTGGCGGGCGCCAGCGCCAAAGCGGCGCACGAGGCGGCCAGCCCTAAACGGTTGATGCGGCGGCGCGAAGCGTAGGAAAAAGACGGCATAACAAGTCCTCGGCAAGAAAATCGCGGACCCCCGATGGTGCCGCAAGAGATGGTGCCCCCAATGTGCGGCCCGGCGGGCGGGCCACAGGGGCAACCTATACTGATCGGGCAAGCCAAGGCCAGCCGCACCGGGCGGCTTTAGACGCAGCGTAAGGCAGCGCTGTGACAGCGGGCCATGGTGGTGCCGTATGGTGACGTTGGCGGGGCTCACGTAACGGTGTTCGGCACCGCGCCAGCGCAACGTTGACGGGCCCGCCCAACAACCCCACCTTCAGCAGCATAGAGACGCGGTTTTGCGCCACGGACACCGAGCCGGACGCCGAACCGCAGAGCGTTTGAGGAAAGAGACCCCGATGCTGAACCTGTTTGCTGGCCTATCGAAGAAAGTGACGCTGCCGCCCGCCGCCGAAGCGCTTCCCGGCCGCGATAGCCCCATCCCAACCGCCGAGACGCACTTTGTGAACGGCAATCCGCTCAAGGGGCCCTACCCCGAGGATTACCGTGTTCTCGATGTTGGCCTGGGCTGCTTCTGGGGTGCTGAAAAGGCCTTTTGGAGCCTGCCGGGCGTCTACGTGACCGCCGTTGGCTATGCCGCCGGCTACACGCCCAACCCGACCTATGAAGAAGTGTGCAGCGGGCAAACGGCCCACAATGAGGTGGTGCGGATCGTCTACGACCCGTCGCAGATCTCCATGCAGGACCTGTTGAAAGTGTTCTGGGAGAGCCACGACCCAACCCAGGGCATGCGCCAGGGCAATGATGTTGGCACCCAGTACCGCTCGGGCATTTATGTGCACGATCCGCTGGAAAAAGCCGTGGCCGAAGATTCCAAGCGCACCTACCAGATGGCGCTAAGCGCCGCTGACCGCGGGCAGATCACCACCGAGATCCGCGACGCGGGCCCGTTCTACTTCGCCGAAGACTATCACCAGCAATATCTGGCCAAGAACCCGGCCGGCTATTGCGGGCTGGGCGGCACGGGCGTGTCTTGCCCCATTGGCACCGGCGTCGGCGCCGAGGCGTAACGGTTAGAGCCTGCCGCAGGGGTTTACCGCCACGCGCTTGGCGTGTGGCAGATTGCCAGAAACGGATCTGAAAAACGGGAGGACGGCTTAGCAGCCGCCCTCTTTTTTTGTGCGATAGGGCGCGGCTCGCTGGAGGGTCGCTAGACGCTGGTTTGGTGGGCGGCTGAGGCATGCTTAGCGCTGAGGGCGCGCTAGACGCGGCGAAGGGCGCCCGAATGATTCTGATCGATCGAAACCGGTATTTTAACTGGTTTTGGATTAATTTTGGTATCCGACGTTACTAGATTTGAGGGAACGCGAGCTTTGAACCGCTCTTGGTTTGTGACTTCGCTTCCTCAACGTCTTCAAATCACTGACTTTTTAAAAATTTAACTGGATTTATATTAATTCGAAACGAGAACTTGCCGACAGGCCGACGGCAAGTCCGCAAGGGTCGTCTCGCGTCGCGGGCGCGCAGGGGTGTCACTTGGCGCCCAAGGCTCAGGGCCAAGCCACCAGGCGAGTTCCTCGCCACAGCCGTCACCCGCAGGCGGCGGGTTTTGGTTTTCGCACCCGTCCATGCCTGCCGGGCAGGAAAGCCGAATGTGGAAATGGTAGTGGTGGCCGTACCAAGGCCGCACGCGCCGCAGCCATTGCCGGTCCGCGCTGGGCTGCTCCCATCGGCACAGCTGCTCTTTGATCGCGGGGTGGACAAAGATCCGGGCCACGCGATCATCGGAGGCGGCCCGGCGGATGATGCGCGCGTGCTGCTCGGTCCACCGATTGGGGTCGATCTGCCGCGTTCCCTCACGCAGCATGGATGTGGCGGAAAGCTCCTCACGCTCTTGGCGGCTCAGGGTCCAGTCGGGCATCGGCGTCAGCCAGATGTCGGCGTCGAGGCCGATCTGGTGCGAGCGATGGCCCGTGAGCATCGGCCCGCCGCGCGGCTGGCTCAGATCGCCAACCAGGAGGCCGTTCCAGCCCTCGCTTTGCCTCCCCGCGACCGCGAGATCTTGCAAATAGGCCACCAGCGCCGGGTGGCCCCAATTGCGATTGCGCGACAGGCGCATGGCCTGCCAGGCGGGGCCATCCACCGCGAGCGGCACCGCGCCGGCGAGGCAACCGCGGGCGTAGCTGCCGATTGAGCGCGCTTCGAGCGGGGCGGGCGTTGGCGCGCGGCCAAAGAGCTGCCGTGCGACCGCATCATCGGCTACGTCCCCAACAGAGGATACCTGCGCTGGTGGGTCGACCGGCTGGGTGGCCAGCGGTGGCCGAGCGATCGGACTGGGGACCTGTTGGTGAGGAGCCGCGGATGCACTTTGGGCCGCTGCGAGGTCTGCCGAAAGTGGAACAGAACCGAACGATAACGCGACAAAGGCCGATACAAACGCGACACGCGTTCCGCCAGGCCTGCCGTAGCCTGTTGCGCGCCCTTCTAAACCAGAAGGTCGCGATGAGGCCTCAGCCGCGCCAGGCAGAGGCCGGCGCATCCGGAGCCTACGAAACCACTGGGCGATCACCATGGCCAACCCTCCCCGCTGCGTCGCTGGCACCCGCACCAGGCACCCGAATCGTTTTGGGTGCTGGTTACGTGCAACTTCGCCAATCTGCGGCGCTGCGTCGAGGTGGTGAACGCCCGACGTGCGTAAAGGCGCTCCGCCGGCGGTGCTGGGCTACCACATGGTTTTCGCGGCGCGCTCGGGCCAAGCCTCGTCATAGGGCTTGCCACCGACCGTGCCGTCGCTCGCCTCGGCAAGCAGCGCACCGGGCGTCGGTAGGCTCGCTGGGTCGACATGGTTCGCCGGGTCCCACAGGCCGGAGCGGGCAATCGCCCGGGCGCATTGGAAGTAGAGTTCACGCACCGTGATCACCACCACGCTGCGCGGCGCTTTGCCATCGACCACGAAGCGGGCCGTCAGCGCCTCGTCCATCGTGACGATCGCCGTGCCATTGAGCCGCAAAGTTGTTCCGCTACCCGGAATGAAAAACAACAGCGCCACGCGCGGATCGCGGACGATGTTGCGCAGCGAGTCGATCCGGTTGTTGCCGCGCCGGTCCGGCAGCATAATGGTCGTTTCGTTCTCGATACGAACTGTGCCATGCATGCCCTCATGGGGGGCATCACCGCGCGGCGAGCAGTCGATCCCCTCCGGGCCGACCGTCGCAAGCGCGCATAGGGGCGAAGCGGCGATCAGCTGAGCGTAGGCCTGCGTGATGCGATCGAGAACCTTCACTGTCGATGCCGCGGAAGGTGTTCCGTAGCGCAGCTCAAGCTCTTCAACGCTTGTGACGGCGGCCCACTTCTCGGCGTGCTCAGAGGCTCGATCCACGGTGTCCAGACCGGTGCTCATGCTGCCGGCCGCCGACGCTGCGCGTGATGATTGGCGGGGTGGGTGGCGAAGCAGTCGCGGATGAGCTCGGCCGCCGCTTCGACCGGCGCCGATGGGTCTTCGGCCATCAAAATGCCGAGCGCAGAGGTTGGCAGTTTGGGCAGTTCGGCGGCGGGCGACACCTCGGCAATGGGGCCGTGAATGTGCGAGCGGGCGAGCGGCGCGACGGCCAGATCGGCCAAAAGCGCCGCCCGCTGCCCGGAAATGTTCGAGCTTTGGAAGGCGATCTGATAGTCGCGGCCGTCCTCGTTGAGGGCATTGAGCGCCGCACGGCGCCACAGGCACCCATCCTCCCACATCGACACGCGTAGCGGCTTTTGCTCGGCGGCGATCCCCCCGGCCAGGCAGGCCCAGACCATGGGTTCGCGGAAGACCACTTCGGCCTTGCCTTCGGTGTCAAAGCCCGACTCGCAGGTGACCACCGCCAGATCGAGCCCGCCATCGCCGACGGCCTCGATCAGGCGCTTGGTGCCATCAACCAGCACGTTGAGGATGATGCGCGGATAGCGCTCTGCGAACTGCCGCAGCATGGCCGGCAAGAACCGTTCGGCCACATCGTCCGGGGCGCCCAAGTGCACTTCGCCGACCAGATCGGGGTGCGCGAAACGGGTCATCATATCGCGGTTCATCGCGAGCAGCCGGCGCGCGTGTTGCAGCAGCGCTTCGCCATCGCGGGTTAGCGACACCGAGCGGCTATCCCGGTTGAACACAGCACGGCCGACCAGCTGCTCCATCTTTTTGACCTGCATGGAAACCGCCGAGGGCGTGCGCCCCAGCCGATCCGCGGCGGCGGAAAAATTGCCGGTCTCGCTGATGGCGACCAAGGTGCGCAGCAGATCCAGTTCGAACAGCGGGGCGGCGCTGGTGGGTATGTGCATGTTCATCACAACTCTCCTCGGTGAGGCACTGTGGGCGGCGCGCGTCGCTGCCAGAAAAAGGTGGGCGAGCTTACGGCCTCCGGCCGAACTCTTATCTTTCACTTTTTCTGATATGTCCAATCAAAACTATTCGTTTGATTGAAAGATGCGCCGGCGGCATAACCACACCAGAGACTTCGCGATGTCTCCTGTTGGACCCCCTTCCGCACTCAGCCAGTGCGGGCGCAACCGGTAGGAGAAACACATGACCCAGACTCACTGGACCCAGACCTACAGCGCTTCAGGCACCTCGCGGCGCGGCCGTGGCGTGACGGCGCTGATGACCGTGGGCAACACCATGGTTGCCTACACGTGGCGGGCGTTCCAAGCCCTTGGCACGCTGGCGCGCCATGTCCGTAGCCGCCAGGGCGTGGCGTCGATGCTGGAGCTTGATGACGCCATTTTGCGCGACATTGGCGTCAGTCGTGCCGACGTGCATTGGGCGGCGCATCTGCCGCTGCGCTACAGCGCCGGGGAAGAGCTGGCCCGCGTTTCGGGACGGCGCTGCGGGCGGAAACCGCGCTAGCGGGCACGCATGCTGTTTGCCCTGATGGCGGTCGATACGGTCCTTCCCTGTAGCGACCGGCGCAGGGCCACCACACCCTCCGGTGGCCAGCCGGCACCCTCCGGCTCGCGCACTTTGTTCACCGCCAACATGGCAGATGGTGCGGGCGCTCTTGGCCTAAAGAGCGCCCGCATTGCGTATGGAGTGTTGGCGGACGGCCAGACGCTTAAGCTGCGGAGGCTGACTGCAGGACGTTTTCTGCAACCAGTTCCGCCGTGCCGCACGACATGGTCCAACCAAGGTGCCCATGGCCGCAATGGTAGTGCACGCCCGCCGCTTTGCCCGGCGCGAGACGCGGCATCATGTCGGGCATCATCGGCCGCAGGCCTGCCCAGGGCACGCAATGCTCGGTCGGCATGTTGGGGAACAAGCGGTTGCACCACTCGACCAGCGGGCGGATGCGATCCATCCGGATGTCGCGGTTAAAGCCATTGAACTCGGCGGTACCAGCGACCCGCAGGCGGTCGGCGCCAAGCCGGCTGGTGACGATTTTCGCGTCATCATCGACAAAGTTCATCCAGGGCGCTGCGTTTTGCGCCGCTTCATCGTTGAGCTGCACAGTGATGGAGTAACCCTTCACCGGATAGACGTTCACCCGGTCGCCAAGCTGTGCGGCGAGCGCGCGCGAGCCCACGCCTGCTGCCACGACGATCTGATCGAACGGCTCGGTGATCTGTTCGCCAGCCTTGGCGTAGCGCACGGTGATGCCGCCCGAGGCCGACACCTGCTTCACCTCGACATCCTGCTCGAAACGTACGCCCTTTTTTGCGGCGGCTTCAGCGAGGCCAACGGTGAATTTGTGGATGTCGCCGGTGGTGTCAGACGGGGTGTAGAAGGCGCCAGCAAAGGTGCCGCTCAGCGTCGGCTCCAGCTCAACAGCCTCGGTGGGCGTGACCTCGCGGCGGTCCAGCCCGGCGCGATCGAGCAGCTTGCCCACCTTGCGGGCGTGCTCAGTGGCCTTCTGGGTCTTATAGACATGCAGAATGCCGCGCTTTTCATGATTGAAATCAATGGCTTCATCAGCAGCCCAGGCGAACAGATTGTCGCGGGCCAGAATGCCAAGCTCGGCCGACCGCACCGTGTTCGGCTCATAGTTGCGCATCGCCAGCATGAATTCGGCGACCCAGGAATATTTGTGCCAAGACGGCGTGAGGTTGAACAGCAAGGGGGCGTCCTTGGTGAACATCCATTTGATGCCCTTGGCGATGTTGGACGGGTGGTTCCACACCTCCGCATTGCAGGCCGAGAGCTGGCCGCCATTGGCAAAAGAGGTGTCCATTGCCGGGTAGCGGTGGCGGTCGAACACCGTCACCTGCATGCCGCGCTTCATCAGCGCATACGCAACGGTGACGCCGGTGATCCCAGCGCCGATAACAGCGACCTTTTGGGTGCCGGTTTTGCGGACGACGCGCGGCAGCGAGCCGGCGACATCAAAATCTGTGGGCTTGGTTGGTGCATTCATGGCCAAAACCTCTTTCCAGTCATCAGACAGCTAGGACCGCTGGCGCCCGTATCGCGGGTGCCGAACGATCCCCATCTGTCCTCGAACCTGAGAGGTTTGGCCGCCTGACCCCAGCTTGCACTGGCCCAACGCCGCTTTCGGCGCTGCTGGCAGGTGGCTTTGCTCCTTCGGTGGGCCAAGCCTAAGACTGGGCCGCTCTCCAGATTGCCATGCGCGCTACGGTCCCTTTGCCTGAAAGATTCCGGGGAGGTTGCTTCTTCGGCCCCGCACCAGCAAAGCTGCCAATGCGGCGTCTCCCGTAACGCACCGTCAAAGTCTCACACTTCAAACAGCCTGCCAAGATCGTTCATTTGGCGGGCATGAACAAAGTGTGTGCAAATGCCCGCCCTAGATGCGCTGGCTCGCGCCGCGTCGCGTTACGGCCACTCGGTGGGCACGCCGACCGCCGCGCGGATCTCCGGCAGGCGCAGAGAGATATCGGTGCCCAGGTGCGCGTCCGCATGAGGCGTGCACATCCAGGCGATCGCCTTGCCGGCCCATTCGGCCGGGATATGCACCGCTGGGTCCAGCTGGCTGACCGGGTTGATGCCCGAGGCTTTGATATCGACCTGCATCTTGGTGGCCACAGTGCCCGGCGACAGGCCAATGGCGCGGATGCCTTCGGAGGCGAGTTCCTTGTGCAGCGCCATGGTGAACATCTTCACCGCAGCCTTGGACGTGCAGTAATGGCTCCAACCTTCGAGCGCGCTGTTGGCGGCGCCGGACGAGAGATTGATAATCGTCCCGCCTTGCGCATTCCGCATATCGGAGAGTGTTTCGCGGGCACAATAATAGACACCCAAAACGTTGATTTCTATCACTTTTGCCCAATCGTCTGCGGCGACATCATCAATCCGCCCGATCGGGTCGAGAATGCCTGCATTGTTGACCAGGATGGTGATCGGCCCGAACGCGTCGCGCGCGGCGGCGAGTGCAGCCTTCACGCTTTCATGGTCGCCGACATCGCAGGAGACGGCCAGCGCCTGCCCGCCGGCCTCGCGGATCGCGGCGGCATGGGCCTCGCAATCGGCCGTCGTCCGGGCGGCGAGGACGACCTTCGCGCCCCGCCCGGCCAGCTCATAGGCCGCCGCCGCGCCGATGCCGCGGCTTGCGCCGGTGATGAAGGCCGTGCGGCCGGCGACGGGATGTGTGGGTTCGGCAGACATGGGGGTCCTTTCCGTGGTCGCGTGGGTGCCAACCGTCGCCGGCACCGCCTGGGGGTTTGGGCGATGACTTAACCCTCAAAGCGGGTTCGATAAACCGCTGACAGCGACTGACATTCATGCAAGAACCACATGAATGGATAAACATTCACTCGAACTGTTCGTTGAGACTGTCCGAACCTTGAGTTTTGCCGAAACGGCCCGGCGACTCGGCCTCGATCCATCGCACGTCTCGCGCAGTGTCTTATCCCTCGAGCGGGAGGTCGGCGCCACGCTCCTGGCGCGGACCACGCGGCGGATGACGCTCACCGAGGCGGGCCGGGGCTTCCATACGCACGCGCGCGCCACATTGAGCAGTTGGGAAGCCGCGGTGGACGCGGCGCGAGACGCGGAAACTGAGGTTCGCGGGCCGGTGCGGATCAGCGTGTCGGTCGCCTTTGGGGAAACGCTTCTTGTGCCGCTTTTGCCGCAGCTACGGCGGGCCTTGCCCTCCGTCGTGCCGGAGCTGGTTTTTGATGACACGCGCTTTGACCTGATCGATGCGGGGCTCGACCTTGCGATCCGGCTCGGCGGGCCACCAGAACCGGACCTACGGGCCGAGCGGCTGTT
>JAHCMG010000053.1 GCA_019192585.1 Devosiaceae bacterium MH13 | reverse complement strand
ACGCCTTTGGTAGGGGTACTCCGTATAAGCGGACGCTAACCTAAGTGCTCGGTATTTGAGCAGCCATCGGGGCTCACACCAACAGGCGTTCGCGGATCGTCCGCCACCGCAAGATGAGCCAGACCACGGCCAGCACATTGCCCAACACGCACAGGCCTAGGGACCAGACAAAGCTGGCCGGTTTCACCCCATCGACGGCGAAGATGATGATCGCAAACAGCGCAAACCCGACATACAGGTCCACCAGCGCCACAACGCCCCACGGGTCGGCGGCAATCGCCCCGAAGCTTTCGGCAATGTCGGCGCTGAAACTGGCCCAGATGATCAGGGCAGCCAGCAGCGCGCCCAAGACGCCCGCAACGGCAGGCACGAGCGGTGTGGGGGCTTTTTCCACGTTTTGGGTCCTCCAGGTGGTTTTGTTACGGCGGCATCCTGTCTACGAAGGCGGTTCGATTCAGTTCTATAGAAAGGCAGGCCATGGCCGCCGACATCGCAGCCACGGGACCCACTCCCTACAGCCATGCGCATGGGGCTGACGCAGCGCTCAACCCATTTGACCCGGCGCTGGTGACCGACGAGACGGCTGCCTTCAACGCGAGCCTGCTCGCGACGCTGTCTGCGCTGCCCGACATGTGGGGGAGCCCGCCACATGTAATCCGCAAGGCGCGGGCCGATGGCAAGGGCCCGTTCCCGCTGGAGCCCAAGCTCGATCGCGCGCAATGGGTCGAGCATGAAGGCGTGCGCATCCGCGTCCTGGTGCCCGAGGACCAAGCAAGCACGGGCGTTTACCTGCACATCCACGGTGGCGGGTGGACCTTTGGGCAGGCGGACTTTCAAGACCCGATGCTCGCGCGGCTGGCCGATGCGACGGGGCTGATCGCCGCCAGCGTCGCCTATCGTCTCGCGCCGGAGCACCCCTACCCCGATGGGCCAACCGATTGCCTAGCCGCCGTTGCCTGGGCGTTTGCCCAGGCTGGGCCCGTGTTTGTTGGCGGCGAATCCGCCGGCGCGCATCTGGCGCTTCTCACCGCGCTGACGCTGCGCGACCAGGGGATCGACTGTTCGGGCCTCGTGCTCAATGCCGGCTGCTACGATCTGGCGCTCACGCCATCGGTGCGGAACTGGGGCTCAGCCAAGCTGGTTCTGAACACCCGCGATATCGAGATGTTTGCGGGCAATTTCGTGCCCGCCTTCATGGACCGGCGGTCGGCGGCGATCTCGCCGCTTTACACGCGGCTTGAAGGTCTGCCGCCCTCGTTCTTATCTGTGGGAACAGAAGACCCGCTGCTCGATGATAGCTTGATGCTCCATCAGCGCTTGCTCGCGGCCGGAGTGTCGTCGCAACTCGCGGTCGCGCCGGGCGGGTGCCACGTGTTCCACGTCTACGATCTCGCCATCGCGCGCGAAGCGGAGGCCGCGACCCACGGCTTCATCCAGCACCAGTTGGAGCGCGCGTCATGATCGGACCCATCGAGACCGTTCGCGACACGGCCAACAGCTGGGAGTGCGATGAGAACGACCATATCAATGTCAAAGCTTATGCCCGCCGGTTTGACGATGCGGTCCGCTTCTTCCTTGTTGAAGCGGGCTGGCAGATACCGCATCGGGTCGCGCGGCTGATCCGCTACCATGGCGAGTTGCGTGGCGGCGAACCGGTTCACGGCACCACGGGGATGGTCCTGTTGCCTGGCGGCCAGGTGGCGCTCGAACATAAGCTGTGGGCCAGCCACCGCCTGGCTGGCGACGCTCCTATGCTGGCTGCAACGGCCCTTGACGTGTTGCCCGATGTGCAGCGCGACGACCTATCCGCCTTTGATGTGCCCGACGCCTCGGTGGACGCTCTGCCGCCCTCAGGCGCTTTGGACATGTCACCCGTGCTCGGCTCCGGCTCGCTTGAGGCGTTTTCGGCGACCTATCGCGGCGTGGTCCCTCCCGATGCGTTTGGGGCAGAGCTTGAGAGCGCAAATGGCGCCCGGCTGACGGACCATTATCTCGTGGGCATCCTGTCTGATGCCGCGACCCACGCTTGGGGCTTAGCGGGCGCGCCGGATGGTTGGTTCCAGGAGCATGGATGGGGCCGCGTAGCGGTGCAGCTGCATCTGCGCTATGCGACGCGGCCGCAGGCGGGTGACGCGGTCAGCATCCGAACGGCCATCACGGCCCATAGCGCGAAAACGGTGAGCTACCGGCACCTCGTCTTCAACCAGATGACCGACACGCTGATCGCCCAGGCCGACGTGACCAGCTTGATCCTTGATCTGACGGCGCGGCGCGCGGTCCCCTGGCCGCCTGAGCAGCGCGACGTGCTTGCGCAGCGGGTCGCGGCCTTCAACGCCGACCAGTCTGACTATTCGGGTTACTCGGCCTGAAGCGACCCGTCCGGGCTCTCAAGGTCATCGCGCAGCCGGTGAACCATGCCAAAGAAGCGGCGCATCACCTCTTCAGCGGTGTCCATAACCACGTCGACTTCCTGATCGGTCGGCAGACCAAGCCGCGAGGCGATCTCGTCATCACCGATG
>JAHCMG010000052.1 GCA_019192585.1 Devosiaceae bacterium MH13 | reverse complement strand
GCGCGGACGCAGGTCGCGCACGATGCCGACAAACTGCCGGCCCGCGGGCGTGAGGGCTTCACCAACCGAGAGTTCTAAGGGGAAGTCTGAGCCGTCGCGATGCTGGCCGCGCACTTCGCGGCCAATGCCGATGATCCGCTTTTCGCCGGTGCTCATGTAGCGCTCGACATAGCCGTCATGTTCGGCGGCGTACTCACGCGGCATCAACATGGAAACGTTTGACCCGATCACCTCATCGGCAGAGTAGCCAAACAGCTCTTCGCAGGCCGAATTGAAGACAAGAATCTTCATTTCGTCGTCAATCAGGATGATCCCATCAACGGCGGTATCAAGAAGGCTGTCGAGGCGCACCTCTGAAACCGATTTGGGCATAATCGCCCTTTCTTTACCCCAGCGGTAAAGAATTTCGCATATTTAAACCGGTTTGAGAACAGCCCCGTAGGTGCAAATCACTAAGGATTTGTTCTCATCCAGCGTGCGAGGCGATCGGCCGCATCGGCGATCTGAGTGGGATCACGGGCAAAACAAAGCCGCAAAAAGGACTCAGCGCCGGGGCCAAAGGCGGTGCCGGGCGCAAGGCCGATCCCGAGATCATCGATGATGCGCTTGGCGAGGCTGGCGGTGTCCGCTTCGCCTTCGACTTTGAAAAACAAGTAGAAGGCGCCATCGGGCGCGGAGACCTCAACACGGTTGATCGGCGCGAACGCCTCAACAAGCGCGTTACGGTTCTGGGTTGCGCGCTCGACTTGCAGGTCGATGAAGCTGTCGCCTTCATCAAGAGCAAGGGTTGCCGCGCGCTGCATGAAGGCCGCGACCCCCGATGTTGAGTATTGAATCAGGTTCTCAATGAGCTGCCCAAGTTCGACGGGCGCTTCAATCCAACCCACGCGCCAGCCGGTCATGGCCCAGTTCTTCGACATGGTGTTGACGTAGATGACGCGGGACGACTGCGGCGCCACATCCTTGAACGAGGGCGCGCGCGGCGGCGTGGTCCCCTCAAGCGCGGCGTCGCCAAAGACGAAGCGGGCGTAGATCTCGTCGGCAATGATCCACAGATCATGGGCCTCCGCCAACGCGTGGATCGCGCGCAGGGCCTCCACATCCGCCACCCAACCGGTGGGGTTGGAAGGCGTGTTGATGAAGATCGCGCGGGTTTTGGGGTCTTTGGCAGCCTGTTCGATGGCCTCAAGGTCGAGGTCGAAGCGGCCGTCCTTAAACGGCATGGGGATTTCGAGCGGAATGGCGCCGCGCACCCCCGCAGCGGTCACGATGTTCGGCCAGGCGGGGGACGGGATGATGATCTGGTCGCCGGGGTCCAACACCAAGCCAACGGCCACTTGGATGGCCTGCATGCCCGACCCGGTGACAAAGAAGCGCTCGGGGTCGTGCGGTGTGCCAATGAGGCGCTGCATGTAGCGCGCGAGCGCCTGACGCAGCTCAGGAATGCCGCGCTGCCAGGTGTAGAAGGTCTCTCCGGCGGCGAGCCCGCGCTCGGCTTCCTTGCGGATGAACTCCGGCGTCGGCAGGTCGCCCTCCCCGGCCCAGAGGGGCATGACCCCCTCGCGGCGGCGGCCATAGTTCATAACATCGACGATGCCGCTTTCAGGCGTGCGCAGCGCGATCTGTCCGGGCGCGGGCTGTGCGGTTGCGAGGGCGGAAGGTGCAGGTGCAGACATGGTGAGGCTCTTGGGGCAATCGGGCCGCAAGCACACCGCCCGGTCCGCGTTGGCGGATGTAGGGCAACAGCTTGCGGGCAGAAACGAGAAACGGGCAGCCCGCTGAGGGCTGCCCGTCCAAAAAGCTAGCGCAGTTTCCCCGCTTTGGCGAGGGACTGAGCGGTAGGTTTAGCCAGAGACTTGCTTGGCCATAAGGTCACGAATTTCACCGAGCAGAACTTCTTCTTTGCTGGGCTCCGGTTCTGCCTCGGGCTCCGGCTCGGCTTCCTCTTCGCGCTTGAGCTGGTTGATGCCTTTGACCACCAAGAACAGCACGAACGCGATGAGGAGGAAGTTCACTGCCGCAGTGATGAAGCTGCCATAGGCCAGAACCGCACCCTGCTCGCGGGCGGCATCAAGCGTCGAGGCGTCGACGGACGACGACAGACCAAGGAAGTAGTTCGAGAAGTCGAGGCCACCGAAAATCGCGCCGATGATCGGCATCAGAATATCGTCGACCATTGAGGCAATAATGGCCCCGAATGCGCCCCCAATGATCACACCAATCGCGAGGTCGAGCACGTTGCCCTTCATCGCGAATTCTTTGAATTCTTTAAGCACCCCGGTGCCCTCCTGTTTTGCTACGCGCCGAAGCGCCGTGACGTGTCCCCAAATGCACCGACGGATAATTGCCGGCACGCGCACAATACTTGTGTACGCCTCGCCCATGGCACTGCCTACGGGCCACTGATGGTCATTGGGAAACAATGGCGAAGCGCTTGGGATTTCAGCGCTCAATTCTGCCGCGATGGCGGGCATGGCGCTGCAAAAGCGGGCAACTTGCCGGGAAACCGGTATGGACGGTAAAAGAGCACGAAGAAACAAGCAGCCCGCACCCTCAAGCGGGCGCGCGGCCCTAGCGCCGGAACGGAGGCGAACGCGTGGTTCCTAGTTGGCTGGCACTGGTGGCGGCGCTCGGCTATATCGGGCTGTTGTTCTGGATTGCCAGCTACGGGGAAAAGCGCGCAGCGCGTAGCCCCGTGCGCAAGAGCCGAGCGACGCTCTACTCGCTGGCGCTCGCCATCTACTGCACCAGCTGGACCTTCTTCGGCTCTGTTGGCCTCGCCGCCGTCAGCGGGCTCGACTTCCTGACGATCTATATCGGCCCGATCCTCATTCTGACGATCGCCAGCCCCATGCTTCGGCACGTCATTGCGCTGTCAAAGGCCGAGCGCATCACCTCGATTGCCGACTTTCTGTCCGCCCGCTACGGCAAGGATAGCAGCGTCGCCGCCTTGGCTGCTCTGATCGCCATCATCGGCGTGGTGCCGTATATCGCTCTGCAATTGAAGGCGATTTCCGGCTCTGTTGGGCTGTTTTTCCTGCCGCCGACGGTGGAGCTGAACCCAACCTTCGTCTCCGACATCGCCTTCTTGGTCGCCTTAGCGCTGGCGGCGTTCACGATCCTGTTCGGCACGCGCACCGTGGACCCAAGCGAACATCAAGATGGGTTGATGCTGGCGGTCGCCGCCGAGTCGGTCGTCAAGCTCGTCGCCTTCATCGTCGTGGGCTGTTTCATCACTTTTGCCATGTTCGACGGCTTTGGCGATCTGGTCGACCAAGCCTCGCAAGCCGGAGCGCTCGAGCCGATCACAACGTCGATCAGCGGCGGCAGCTTCATCGCGATGACGTTTCTCAGCGCCTGCGCGGTGATCCTGCTGCCGCGGCAGTTCCACATCCTGGTGGTAGAGAACAACCATCCCGCCGAGCTGCAGCGTGCGCGGTGGCTGTTCCCCGCCTATCTGGTGGCCATCAACATCTTCGTCATCCCCATTGCGCTCGCGGGCAAGGTGCTGCTTGGCGACGGGGTCGACCCGGACCTGTACGTCCTCACCTTGCCAATGAGCGTTGACGCGCAAGCCATCGCTCTGATCGGCTTTATCGGCGGGCTTTCAGCCGCAACGGCGATGGTGATCGTCGCCAGTGTGGCGCTGTCGATCATGATCTCGAACGACCTGGTGATGCCTTTCGTTGTCCGCCGCCGCCCGGCCCAGGGTGAGCCCGAAGAGCTGGGGCGGCTCGTCATCACCATACGGCGCGTGTCGATCCTCGCCATCGCGCTGTTGTCCTACGCCTACTACCGCGCCGCTGGCGGCACTGCGGCGCTTGCCGAGATCGGGCTGTTATCGTTCGCAGCCATCGCGCAGATGGCGCCGGCCTTCTTCATCGGGCTGATCTGGAAGCGGGGCACCGCGCGTGGGGCCGTCGCGGGCATGTTGGCTGGCATCTTGGTCTGGGCCTACACGCTGCTGC
Source organism: Devosiaceae bacterium MH13 (assembly GCA_019192585.1). Classification (GTDB taxonomy): domain Bacteria; phylum Pseudomonadota; class Alphaproteobacteria; order Rhizobiales; family MH13; genus MH13. Next base: position 1,637 of record JAHCMG010000052.1, on the reverse strand, counting down.
TGCCCAACCTTATCGCCGCGGGCGCACTGCCGACGAGCATTCTCGAAAACGGCCCGTTTGGCCTTGTGTTCCTGCGCCCCGACCAGCTGTTCTCGATCGCGTTCGACCCGCTGACGCACGGCGTGTTCTGGAGCATGGTCGCCAATGTTGGCGCCTATTTCATTGTCTCCATCGCTCGCCAGCCCGAGCCGATTGAGCGCCTGCAGGCGCAGATTTTCGTGCCCTCCGACCTCTCGCCAACCCCGGCGTTGCGGATGGCCCGCACGCGGGTGACCGTCGCTGAGCTTCAAGCAACCGTGGCGCGCTACCTGGGCGAAGAGCGCACCAACCGCTCGTTCCAAAGCTTTGAGCGCGAGCATGGCACCCAGCTGACGCCGAGTTCCGAAGCTGATGTGCACGCTTTGCGGTTTGCCGAGCAGCTCTTGGCCAGCGCCATTGGCGCGGCCTCTTCGCGCCTGGTGATGACGCTGATGCTGCGGCGCCATCAGACCTCGTCGCGTGAAGCGATGAAGCTGCTCGATGAGGCAAGCGCCGCCATCCAATACAATCGCGATCTGTTGCAGACCGCGCTCGACCAGGTGCGCCAGGGCATCTCGGTCTATGACCGCGACCTCAACCTGATCTGCTGGAACCGGCAGTTCCGCGATCTTCTCGGGCTGCCGCCCGAACTCGGCCAGGTTGGCACCTCACTGCACACCGTTCTGCGCCATAATGCGGAAGCGGGGACCTTTGGGGCAGGCAGCCCGAGCCAACAGGTCGCCGAGCGCATCGAGCGGATGGTCGTCGATATGACCACGTTCACCGAGACACTGAGCCCCTCCGGTCTCGTGCTTGAGGTGCGCACCAACCCGATGCCGGACGGCGGCATCGTGACGACCTATACCGATATCACCGACCGCGAGCGGGCGGCTGCCGAGCTTGAGCAGGTCAATGAAGACCTTGAGTTGCGCGTGCGCGACCGCACTGAAGAGCTGACGCGCGTCAACGAAGAGCTGGAGCTTGCCCGGCAGGGGGCGGAGAACGCGAACATCTCCAAGACCCGCTTCTTGGCCGCTGCCAGCCACGACATTTTGCAACCGCTCAACGCGGCGCGGCTGTACACCTCGACCCTGGGGCACACCGATCTGCCGGAGCCCGCAGCCCTTCAAGCGCAGAACATCGATCGGTCACTTGAAGCGGTCGAGGACATATTGGGCGCGCTTCTCGATATCTCTCGGCTCGATGCCGGCGCGCTGAAGCCCGAAAACTCGACCTTCCCGTTGCAGGATATGTTCGATCAGCTGGCGGTGGAGTTTGGCCCCGCCGCCGCCGAAAAAGGCCTGCGGCTGCGGTTCCTGCCCACGACCACGGTGCTGCGGACCGACCGCAAGCTGTTCAAGCGCGTCCTGCAGAACCTCGTGTCGAACGCGGTGAAGTACACGCCCAAGGGGGGGATCGCCGTAGGCGCTCGCCGCCAGGGCAAGGCACGGGTCGTTGCGGTCTACGACACCGGGATCGGCATGTCGCAGCATGAGCAGCAAACCATCTTCGAGGAGTTCCAGCGCCTCGATAGCGGCGCGCGGACCGCCGGGGGGCTGGGACTTGGCCTGTCGATCGTCGACCGCATTGCCCAGGTGCTGGACCTCAAGGTCTCTATC
>JAHCMG010000051.1 GCA_019192585.1 Devosiaceae bacterium MH13 | reverse complement strand
GCCGGCGATCCCGCCCGAAGTGTTCGGGCATCCGCTCGCTGAACTGCGTGAGCTCGACGCGCGCGATATCGAGCATCTCGGCCGCTTGGGCTCGCCAATCCACAAGCGCGCGGGATCTGACCGGTTTGAGCCCATCAGTTGGGATAATGCGCTCGATGTGGCAGCGCAGCGCCTACGCGACACAGACCCGGACCGCTCGTTCTTTTACGCCTCTGGACGCTCATCGAACGAGGCGGGCTTTCTGTTCCAGTTGGTCGCGCGCCTTTACGGCACCAACAACGTCTCCAACTGCTCTTACTATTGCCACCAGGCCACCAGCGTCGCGCTTGGATCGACCATCGGCACGGGCACGGCCACCGTGGAGCTGGCGGACCTCACGCGCTGCGACCTCATCGTCGTGATCGGCGCCAACCCGTCATCGAACCACCCGCGCTTCATCCACAAGCTCAAGGCCTGCCGGGAGCGGGGCGGGCACGTGGTCGTCATCAACCCGGCCAAGGAGCCGGGCCTTGTCAAATTTGCCGTCCCCAAGAGCCCCCGCTCGATGATCCGCGGCGGCGATGAGATCGCCTCGCTCTACATCCAGCCCAAGGTTGGCGAGGACATTGCGCTGTTCAAAGCCATCGCCAAAATGGTGATCGCGCGGGGCGGCGATGCCGACAGTTTCATCGCCGAGCATACAGAGGGCTTTGACGCCTACCGGCAAGACCTGGACGCCGAGAGCCTTGACGCGCTCGTGCAGCGTTGCGGGGTCTCGCGCGAACAAATCGATGCGTTCGCGGACATATATTGCCACAGCCAGCAGGCGGTTTTCGCCTGGGGCATGGGCATGACCCACCATCTGCACGGCGTCGAGAACATCGAAAGCATTGCCAATCTGGCGTTGCTGCGCGGTATGATCGGTCGCCCGGGGGCAGGCCTTCTGCCGCTGCGTGGCCACTCCAATGTGCAGGGCATTGGCACCATCGGCGTCAAACCTGTGTTGGCGGCCGATGTGGTGGATAAGCTTCAGAGCCATCTCGATATTGAGCTGCCCGAGAAGCCTGGGCTCGACACGATGGCGGCGATGCATGCGGCCTCAGAGGGCGCTATGGACGCCGCGGTGCTGATGGGCGGCAACCTCTATGCGGCCAACCCCAATTCCGCATGGGCAGAGGACGCGTTGGGGCAGATCGGGTTCCGGCTTCACCTGACGACCACCCTCAACCACAGCCATGTGGTGGCGAGCGATGAGCAGGAGTGCCTCGTCCTGCCGGTCACGGCTCGTGATGAGGAATGGGAGCCGACCACCCAAGAATCCATGTTCAACTATGTGCGCCTGAGCGATGGCGGCATTCGGCGTTTGCCCAACACACGGCCCGAGAGCGTGGTGTTGGCTGGCCTCGCCGAGCGGCTTCTGCCCGACTGCCCGGTCGATTTCGCCTCATTTGCCAAGCACAAGAGTCTGCGCGAGGCGATCGCCGCGACCGTGCCCGGCATGGAACCACTCCAGGACCTTGAGGTCGCGCGCCGCGAGTTCCACGTGCGCAGCCGCGTGATGCATGCGCCGCGCTTCAACACGGCAAGCGGGAAGGGTGCCTTCAAGACGATCGCGCTGCCGGCGCTGAACCGCAAGCGACCCTACCGGCTGACGACGGTGCGCTCTGAGGGCCAGTTCAACTCCATCGTCTATGAGCACAAAGACAGCTATCGCGGCACCGCCGACCGATGGGTCGTTATGCTCAATGGCCGCGATGTTGAAGCGCTCGGGCTGCGGGCTGGTGGGCGGGCGACGCTGCGGTCTGATGATGGCGTCATGGAGGACGTGCTGGTGCATGCCTACGACCTGCCTGAGGGTTGCGCGATGGCCTATTATCCGGAGGCCAATGCCTTGACGGGGACGCAGGTTGACCCGCGCAGCAAGACGCCGGCCTTCAAGATGACGGCCATCTCGATTGAACCGGCGTGATGACCACCGTCTCCGCCTTCAACGTCGGACGCCTTACACAGGGGTTTTGCTATGGTTGATGTGCGTTGCGTCGCCCCGGTGGGTGACGTTTGCGGCGAGGCTGCGACGTGGAGCGCCGAGGAAGGCGCCCTTTACTGGGTGGACATCAACCGGTTCCTGCTCCACCGGCTCGACTATGCCGGCGGGCAGGTGCGCAGCTTCTTCTTTGATGAGCCCGTGGTTGCGCTCTCTCTGACCGATCGCGCGGGCACTTTGCTCGTCGCTTTGGGCTCGAAGCTGATCACCTTTCAGCCGGCGACGGACACGCGTCACGATCTTGGCGTCGAGCTACCAAACGCTCCAGAGGCCCGGTTCAACGACGGGCGCGCTGGTCCCGATGGCAGCTTCTGGATCGGCTCAATGGGCAACAATGTCGGCCCGAACGGGGAGGGCCTCGATGTGGAAGATGGCCTCGGTGCGCTCTACCGGCTGACGCGTGATGGCGCTTTTGAGGTTCAGCGGACGGGCCTTGGCATCTCCAACACGGTGTGCTGGTCGGCCGATGGCGGAACGTTCTACTTTGGCGACACGCTCCGCAACACGATCTGGGCGTTCCCCTACGATGTTCAGACCGCGCAGATCGGCCCGCCTAAGGTTCACTTTGAATTGTTCAACAGGGGCGGACCAGACGGGTCCGCGATCGACGAGGATGGCTATCTTTGGAACTGCCGCTATGGCGGTGGCTGCGTTGTTCGTGTAGCGCCTGACGGCTCCGTTGATCAGGTGATCGAGATGCCCGTTCTCAATTGCACGACGGCTTGTTTCGGCGGGCAAGACCTCAAGACGTTGTTCGTGACGACCGCGAGCGCCGACAAAGCAGCCTTCGATCGCCTCGCGGGCAGCGTGTTCGCGATTGAAACGCCTGTCCGCGGCGTGCCCGAGCGCCGGTTTCTGCTGCAGGGGTAGCGTGCCTGACCATCAACGCGCCGAAAGGCGGAGCACTGGATTGTCGCGGCTCCCGCGTGTAAGGGGTGCCGAACCGTCACCTGAGCCAACCGACGCGATAGAGCCGCATGCCTGCCCATCAACCGCTTCCACCCGGTCTTGCTGAGACGCTCGTCGCGATTGCGATCGAAGCGGGGGCGCGGATTGTTCCGCACTTCCGCTCCACGGAACTTCAGGTGATGCACAAGGGTGATGCGTCGCCCCTGACCCAGGCGGATTTGGCAGCCGAGGCCTGCATCCTCAAAGGTCTAGCCGGTGCTTTCCCTGCCATCCCCGTGGTCTCCGAGGAAGCAGCATCGAACGGTGATGTCCCTTCGGTGCGCGACCGCTTCTTTCTCGTCGACCCGCTCGATGGGACCAAGGAGTTTGTGAAAGGCGACCCGCAGTTTACCGTCAACATCGCGCTGATTGACGATCAGGTACCTGTTGCGGGTGTCGTCTACGCGCCGGCGCTGGGCAGCTTGTTTTACGGCGACATAGAAGGCGGGGCCTTCACGTTGACCGTGAAAGACGGTGTGCCGGGCCCCCGCGCCACTCTTCGCGTGGCGCCTGTTCACGAAGAGCCGCTTCGGGTGGTCGCCAGTCGGTCGCACGGCCAGGATGCGTGCAAGGAGCTGATGAAGGGCCTGCCGGTGAAAGGCGAAACCAAGGCGGGTTCTTCGCTGAAGTTCTGCCTGATTGCCTGTGGCGATGCCGATATCTACCCGCGCAGCGGCCCGACGATGCAGTGGGACACCGCGGCAGGCGACGCGGTGCTGCGGGCGGCCGGCGGCGTTGTGCTTGATCGTGATGGAGAGGCGTTGCGCTACGGCGCGATGGGGTCGGGACAGACGCCCGACGGCGGTGCCAGTGCGTTCCGCAACCCCATGTTCGTGGCGGTTGGTTGCCCGAACATCGTCAGCAAACTGCGGGCCGCAGCGTCCTAGGTCCTCTGAGACCCGTTAACTCGCGCGCAGGGTCAGCGTGCTCGCGGTATCGAACAGGTGGAACGTGCCTGGGTCCGCGCCGAGCCGCACCTGGTCACCAGCACCAACCCGCGTTTGACCCGGATTGTGGACCGTCAGCCGGGTTCCGTCCCCCAGCGCGCCGTAGAGATAGCTGTCGGAACCGAGCTGCTCGACGCTGGCAACTTCCATGTGCAGAACACCCTCATCGGTCGGCTGAAGCTCATTGGGCCGAACCCCCAGCGTCACGCTTTGGCCTACCTGATGGGAGAACCGCCCTTCGGGCAGGCGGATCTCTTCGCCGGTGTCGAGCGTCAGAAGAGACCTGTCGGCGCCATCAATCGAGCCGGTCATGAAGTTCATCTTCGGTGACCCGATAAAGCCCGCAACAAACAGGTTCTCGGGTTCGTTATAGAGGTCCAGCGGCCGGCCAAACTGCTCAAGCACGCCAAGCCGCAGAACGGCGATCTTGTCGGCCATCGTCATCGCTTCGACCTGATCGTGCGTCACATAGATCATTGTGTTGCCGAGGCGCTTGTGCAGCGCGGAGATTTCCGCGCGCATGCCGACACGCAGTTCGGCATCGAGGTTCGATAATGGTTCGTCGAAGAGGAACACGCGCGGCTCGCGTACCACGGCTCGGCCGATCGCAACGCGCTGGCGCTGCCCGCCGGACAGGTCCTTCGGCCGGCGTTCCAGCAGCTGATCGATCTGCAACATGGCCGCGACCTGCTTGATCTTCTCGGTGATCTCCGCGCGGGGCGTGTTGATGTTCTCAAGGCCGAACGACAGATTTTGGCGCACCGTCATATGCGGGTAGAGCGCGTAAGACTGGAACACCATCGCCAGGCCCCGATCGGCCGCCGCGATCGCGTTGACCACGTCGTCCCCGATGACAATGTCGCCCGATGTGATGCCTTCAAGGCCTGAAATCATGCGCAGGAGCGTCGACTTTCCGCAGCCTGACGGGCCGACAAAGACGCAGAACTCTCCATGCTCGATCTGCATATCGATGCCGCGAATAACCTCGGCCTCGTCATAAGCCTTTTTGAGGTTCTTCAGTTCAACGTTGGCCATTGTGCTCTCCGTCCACACGGACCGTCATCCTCGGGCTTGCCCCGAGAATCCAGCTCTTCAAGTTTACATCGCCCGAGATGGCTCAGCCCTCCCCATGGATCCTCTGAACAGGCCCGAGGATGACGATGGTGGGGTGTGTGCGTGCCAGGCGTTCATGGATTACTTGCCGCCCGTGCTCGCGATGCCGGTGGCGATGTATTTCTGCAAGAACATGAAAACGAGCGCGATCGGCAGCAGCGTCAGCACCGTCATGGCCAAAAGGCTCGACCACTCGGTCTGCAATTCGCCCTGGAATGAGTTGAGCGCCAGCTGCAGCGTGAAGTTTTCGCTCTCGGTCAGCACGATGAGCGGCCAGAGGAAATCGTTCCAGCGCCACATGATCGCGAGGATCGCCAGCACGGCAATGGCCGGCGCGGAGAGCGGCACAATGATGCGCCAGAAGATCTTCCACTCTGACGCTTTGTCCATGCGCGCCGCGTCGAGGATCTCGTCGGGTATGGTGATCATGTATTGACGTAAGAGGAAAACGCCCGTTGGGGTCGCCGCCCCGGGGATGATCACGCCCCAAAGGGAGTTGAGCATCCCCATCTCGGTGACGATCAAGAACAGCGGCACCAGCACCACCGTCTGCGGGATCATCAAGGTGCCGATCACAAGCAGCAGCACGGCCGTTCGGCCCCTGAACTGGTATTTCGACAGGGCGAAGGCTGCCATCGCGTTGACGAGCAACATCAACAGCGTTGCCGCGACGGTGATGAAGGTCGAATTGAAGAAGAACCGCAGGAAATTGAAGCGTTCAAAAAGGCCTGTGTAGTTCTCTACGGCGAGGCGCACTTCTTGCACCGGCTGCCTGTCGGCGATGTCGATGCGCAAACGCTCATCTGGGTTTGACGGGTCGACCATCTGGGCGACCAAGCCGACGCGGCGAAGCTGCGCGAGCGTCTTGCCTTCATGCTCCCCGCCGGTGATCTCAAACAGTGGGAACTGCCCGTCCATGCCTGGTAGCTCGACCGTGATCTGCTGGTAGGGCAGGAAAGTCGGCGGGTAGCGTTGCAGGTCGGCTTCCGTCTTGAACGACGACAGGACAAGCCAGACCACCGGGAAGAACATCAAGAAGACGCCCAGGATCAGGTAGCTGTAGGAGACCCAATCGGTCCAATGCAGCTTGCCGTTCTTGCCGCGCGTGGCGGTGAGCATCTGCCAAAGCGTCATGCGGCCCGCTGTGTTAGCCATCGACGTTCCTCCGGTTGATCCAGAGCTGAACGAGCGTCAGCAGCACCAGGACGCCGGCTACCATCAGCGAGGCCGCGGCGGCGAGGCCGAACAGCCGCGGGGCGCCCGCGAAGCCTTCCTCATAGATGTACTGGATGATGAACGTGGTGGCCGTGCCAGGGCCGCCGCCGGTGAAGGCGTAGACTTCATCGAAGGTCTGCACGCCTTTGATGAGGGCGAGGACCAATACGACCAGCATGGTCGGCGAGAGGAGCGGCAAGGTGATCTTTGTGAACGTGCGCCAGGCCGATGCCCGGTCCATGGTCGCCGCCTCGTACACGTCGCGCGGGATGGCCTGAAGGCCAGCGAGCAGGATGAGCGTGTAGAAGCCCATATGGGCCCAGACCGACAGGAAGACGGTCCAGGCAAAGGCCCAGTCAGCGTCGATCAGCCAGTTGTAGCCGCCGATCCCCGTCCAATCGAGAAAGGCGTTCAGCACGCCTTCGCGCTGAAGGATCCACTTCCAGATCAGCGCCACAACGACGGGCGACAGAAGCACCGGAAAGAAGAAGACAGAGCGGAAGAAGCCGCGCGCGCGGATCTCGCGGTTGAGGATCAGCGCTGTGAGAAGCGAAAAGCCCACCATGATGCCGACCTGCAGGGTAACAAACCAGGTGGTGTTCCAAACGGCGCGCCAGAACTTGTCCTGCAAGCAGCTGTTTGGGTCGAGGAAGTTGTCGCAAGACGACAGAAGATCGAAATTCTGGGCGCCGATATAGGGGCGATCTTGCAGCAGCACATTGTCGCCGCCGGTCATGGCGTAAAAGCCGTTGAGAATGATCGGCAGGAACGCAAAAAGCCCAAAAAGGAGGAGGTTGGGGAGCAGAAACACCCAGGCGAGCTTGTTGATCCCCAGCATGCGCTGAAGCGCCAGGAAGGGAACCTCGATCAGCCGCATCACAGCCGAAAGGGCGGTCAGCGCGATCCCGTCGCGCGAGACTTTGATGGTCTGCGCCCGCGCCGCGACAGATGCGTCGATCGGCTCGTGCGAGACGGGCGCTGATGCGCCCGTCTGCGTGTCGGTGGCCATGGGTTTGGCCTTAGTTGCTCATTGCCGCTTCGAGGTCGGCGCGTGCGCGCTCCATGGCCTCTTCAACGGTCAGCTCGCCAACGATGGCTTGGCTCACGCGCTCAACGGTGATGCCGTACATGGCGCGGTTGCCAGCATAGCCCTGATAGGCGAACGCGGCCGGTGCAATGTCGGGCAGAGAACCGGCAAAGCCGTTCAAAGCTGCCTGCGCCGCGGGGCTGACATCTTCAAACGAGACACCCGCGCCTGCGACACCTAGGTGCGCGGGCAGGTTGCGGGTGCGCGCGGCGACTTCAGCGTACACATCTTCCTGCGCGAGGAAGTCGATCAGCGCCGCGGCTTCTTCGGGATACTCGGTTTCGGCGAACGCGACGATGCCTGCGCCACCGGGCATGCCCGAGCACGCGCCAGCTGGACCGCAGGGCGAGCCGATGACTTGCCAATCGAAGAAGTCACCCACCTGATCGTTCATGCGGGAGACCTGCCAGGAACCTGAATAGTAGAAGACGAGGTCGCCATTGATGAACTCTTGGGCGGCGTCCTGGTAGGTCGCGCCACCTTGGCCAGCCCAAACGTCGCGGGCGATGGTGCCATCTTCGTGCCAGTCAACGAACTGCTGTACGAACGCTTGGAAGCCGTCATCGACCAGGATTGCTTCACCGTCATCGTTGAACAGCGCTGCGCCGTAGGAGATGGCCGGACCTGCGACCCGGTGGCCCGAACGGTCGATGGCCATGGGGAAGGGCGCGCCGGTGGCTTCGGACACGGCCCGCGAAGCGGCAGCCCAGTCTTCCCAGGTTGCGCCAGCGCCCGGCAGATCAACACCGGCCTGCTCAAACAGGGTGGCGTTGACGAACGCGCCGGTCACCGTGAGCTGCGAGTGCATGCCGTAAATGCCCTGGCGATCGGCGCCGCCACGGTACCAATCGAGCGTGCCGCCGAAGCTTTCTTGCCAATAGCCGGCATCAACATAGGGCTCGAGGTCGAGATAGTACTCGTTCAGGCCGCCAAGGTCGGTGACCTTTGCAATGTCCGGGCCTTCGCCGGCAGCAAGCTGCACGGGCAGGTTCTCAAGGATCGCCTGGTAGGGCACGGTGTCGACAACCACGGTGACGCCGGGGTTGGCTTCTTCGAAGCGGTCGATGACATCGTCATAGACTTCGCACTCATTGCCATCGGAATAGCACATGAAGCGCAGTTCGGCCGCAGAGGCTGAGGCCGGCGCCATGGCCACACCGGCGACGCCGAGTGCGACAAGCGCGGTTGTTGAGCTGAGGATCTTTTTCATTGGTTTCTCCCTTGGATATTTCTTTTTATTGCGTTGGCGCCGTTTGTGGCTGCCATCCTTCGTAGAGCGCGTGGTCCTTTCCCAGTGGTAGAGGAACGCGGGTTCCCGTCCTGGCGGCATGGTAGACCGCCGTGACAAGTTCTATCGATCGACGCCCGTCTGCCAGTGTGACGTCACGACCGGGGTGTCCGTCAAGAGCCTGTGCAACCGCTTCGAAGAACCCGGCATAGCCGGAGCGTTCGGGTGTTAGCGATGCGAGCATGGTGTCGATTGCATCTTGGGTTGTGGGGGCGCGGGCCACAAACTGCCATTGGCCGGCGCCAGGGGCGTAAGGCTCGGTGCCGCTGGTGGCCGTAAGTCCCTCAAAACAAAAGCGAAGTCGGGTTTCATCAAAGCCCGCGCCGAGCGTCACAGACGAGGTGACGAGGGCGCCAGACTGCATCTCAAACAGCAGCGCCGCGCAGTCTTCCACCTCGATCGCGTTTACCCTGGTCGCGGTTTGTGCCTGCACGGCAGCAATGGGCCCGAGGCTGTAACTGAGAAGATCATGGTTGTGGATCGCGTGGCCGAGCACCGCGCCACCTGACTCGCCCGCCCAAGTGCCGCGCCACGGGGCGGCATAGTAGGCGGCATCGCGGTTCCAGTGGGTCTCGATGCTGGCCGTGTAGGCTTTACCCGCAAGGCCGGCCGTCTGCAGGGCTTTGAGCTGCTGAAGACCGCGGCCGAACCGATACTGGAACACCGGGAAGACTTGCCGTCCTGCTTTTGCTGCAGCGTCCGCCAGCGCGTCTGCCTCACGAACGGAACGGACCAAGGGCTTCTCGCAGATCACGTGCTTGCCCGCGGCGAGTGCTGCGAGGGCCGTTCCAAAATGAAGGTGCGGCGGCAGGCAGATATCGATCAAGTCGAGCTCTGGGTCGCTGAGCACCGCGTCTGCCGCCGTTTCCACCTCTATCGGATCATCGCCGATGATGGATTGGGCGCGGGCCGCATCAAGGTCGCAGACTGTCTTCACGCGGAACGTCTCTGGCAGGGCGCGATAGCCCTCCAGATGTTCCGCGCCGATGCCCGCACCAAGGATGGCGACCATGATCACCCGCGCGCCTCCGCCAGCTCTTGCGCCTTTAGCGCAAGCTCCATCACTTTGAACGCATGCGCTTGCGGCATCGCCGTTTCCGTGCGGTCGCGGATATCGTTCGCCAGGCGCTGGAAGTAGGGCAGGCCAGCATCGTCGCACTGGATCTTCTCGCAGCGCGATCCGTTGACAAGGATCAGGTGGTCGGTGCCGTCCGCGCCGCCAATGTCGACATATTTGCGTAGCTCGATCGTGCCCTCGGTCCCGAGGATCGTCAGCCGCCCATCGCCCCAAGTTGGCAGCGCATCGGGCGTATACCAATCGATGCGAATGTAGCCGTGGCCCGTTGGGCTTCGCAGCGCGACCTCGCCAAAGTCTTGCAGGCCGGGATCGTCTGGGTTGGCGTAGTTGCCCACGAGCGCCAGCGTGATCTCCGCGTCCGTCGAGCCGGTGAAAAACAGGAACTGATCGATCTGGTGGCTGCCAATGTCGGTGATGATGCCGCCATAGGCCTGCCGGTCGAAGAACCAGTCTGGCCGTAGGTGCCGGTTGAGCCGGTGGGGGCCGAGCCCCACCGTTTGCACCACCTTGCCGATGGCGCCCTCGGCGGCCAGCTCGGCGGCCTTGGTAACGGCGGGCACTTCGAAGCGCTCGGAAAAGTCGATGGACCAGATGCGACCTGTCTCGGCGACGCAGTCCTTGACGGCCGCCAGCTGATCGAGCGTCGTGCAGCCGGGCTTGTCGGTCATGATGTCCTTGCCGGCCTGCATGGCCTCGATGGCAAGGTCGGCGCGATCCTTTGGCACCGATGAGATCAAGACCAGATCGATGCTCGGATCGTCGAGAATGGCCCGCTTGTCTGCGACCTGCTGCACGTCCGCAAAGCGCTTGAGAAAGCCTGATTCCGTGACCGGGTTGCTGGTTTCGGGGTTCGTCCACCAGCTGACAAATTCAGCCCCGATGGCCTGCATGTTCTCGGCCATTCCGTAAATGTGCCGGTGGTCGATGCCCAGGGCGGCGAAGCGTAGGCTCATGATGCCACCTCAACGTCTTTGCGCGCTTGGGACGATCGCGTGATGGCGTCGATCAGGGCGTGTGACGCCAAGGCCTGGCGGCCGGTGACGATCGGCGGGCGGCCGTCTGCGACGGCGTCGGCAAAGTCTTCGATGACGCCTTGGTGCCAATCATGGGTGAATGCCATCGGGTCTGCGCCGCCACCCGTTGTCGCTGACGCGCCGAAGGTTTCGGTGCGGCCATCGCGCCACGAGACGGTCAGGACCCCGGACCCAAGATGAAGGCTGGCTTGGTCGAAATGCAGCGTGATCGTCTCCGCTCCGCCGGGAAAGCTCGCGGTGGAGGCGACGAGCGAGCCGACTGCGCCATTGGCAAACCGCAGGCCGGCCATGGCTACATCTTCAGATTCCATGGTGTGGAACCGCGTCGTGGCCGTCATGGCCTGAACGCTCGCGACGGGGCCTGTCAGGCTGAGGGCGAGGTCGATCGTGTGGATCGCCTGGCTGATCAGCACGCCGCCACCATCGCGGGTATAGGTGCCGCGCCCCGGCTCATCATAGTAAGCCTGCTCGCGCCACCAGGGCACGTTGATCTCGGCGAGACCCAGGGCGCCGAGCGCGCCCGATGCCACCAGCTCTGCGGCCTTCTTGGAGGCTTCGCGCATCCGGTGCTGGAAGACGATGCCCAGTGGCACCGGCGCCGCTTCGCACAGCTCCACGATCTGCCGCGCTTCGTCGAGCGTTCTGCCAACCGGCTTTTCGAGAAGGGTCGGTTTGCCAGCGTCTGCGAGGGGGCGGATTAGATCCAGCCGAGCGTTGGGTGGTGTGGCGATGATGGCGGCGTCCACATCGGCGCTGGCGGCAATCGCTTGCACGTTCTCAAAAACGGTGACCTTGCCCCCAGTCTCGGCGGCGAAGGCCTTGGCGCTCTCGGCGCGGCGCGCCATCAGGCCGACCAATTGCACCTTCGGCTCGGCGTCCCGCAGGGCCGCGACATGGGTTTTGGCCACCATGCCCGTGCCGATAAGGGCGATCCTGAGGGTCATAGGTGTTCCTTAAGAAAGCTCAGTGTTTCCTTGCGCATGGCCGGCGTTTCTTCATGTCCTGAATCAGGCTCGATATGAAGGCGCAGGCTGGTTGGCGCATCCGCGTATGCCGCTTCCAGCTCGGCGCGCGCACGCGCAAAAGCGTCGGGCGGCGTGGACCAGTCTTGCATGCCAGCGCCGATGAACAGCGACCGTGGCGCAGCGAGGCCCGCGATCTGTCCGGTCGAGGTAGCGCCAAGGAGACCGGGTACGGTCATGTAGAGGCCGTGGCCCTCATGCGCGCCGCTTTCTACCAGCGTTCCGAGGTCAGCAAAGGAGCATAGCGCCGCCGCGGCCCGGACCCGCCGATCAAGTGCCGCAAGCCAGAACGCGTGCGTGGAGCCCATTGAGAACCCCATCGTGCCGATCCGCGCGGAGGCAATCGCCGGATGCTCGGTGAGAAAGCTCACGCCGCAAACAAGTTCGTGCAGCATTTGCCCAAACAGCGTCTTGCCTGCCAACAGATGGGCTTTGGCGCGGGTCTGTTCGCCGGGCTCTTGGCGTTCACCAAACGCTGGCATGTCCATGGCGAGAACGGCGTAGCCGGCGTCGAGAAGGTCCGGCGCGTAAGGCCCTTGCAGGGAAGGGCGGCCTTCGAGCACTTCCAAGCGGCTGTTGGTGTAGTCGTTGCCGTGGGCGTGGCAGTACACAATTGCGGGCACGGGGCCGCGCATCGTGGCCGGCAGCAGCAGCGTCAGCGGAACGCGCTCGCCCGCTTCGGTCTGCCCGTCGAGGTCAATCCGTGCGCCGTTGGGAACGCTGCCACGGCCGGTCTGATCCACCCGCACAAAGCGCGCACCGATCACGCCGTCGCCAAGCAGCGCGTCCAGGGCTTGCCTCTGTTCCTCGTCGCGGGCCTTCTCGTTGGGGTTCAGGGCCCTTAGCGGTGGGGTCATGTGCTTGGCTTTGTCGCCTTGCTGGTGGGGTTGCCTTAAGTGCTTATGAAGCCGCCGAACTCGCCTTGGCTGAAGATGAGCGGCGCGCCGTCGGTCATTTGCGCGCCGATGATCTCATCAACCAAAATGGTGTGATCGCCCGCCTGGTGAGTCCCATACCGCCGGCAGGTGAACCGTGCCAGGCAGCCACCGATGTGCGGCAGGCCATCGCTGGCCATGGCCCAGTCGGTTTCATCAAAAGCGTCGGCGCGTTTGGCGAAGGCAAGGCAGGTGGCTTCCTGATCGGCGGAAAGCACGTGGATCGCCGTCATGGCGCTGTCCGCGAAGGCGCTGTAGCGGCTCGATTTGCGGTCGATTGACCACAGGCTCAATGGCGGCTCAAGCGAGACCGACGAGAACGAATTCGCTGTCATCCCGATGGGGCCATGCTCGGTCATGGTCGTGACGATGGTCACGCCGGTGGCAAAGCGGGAGAACGCGCTGCGCAGGGCGCGTGTATCGGAAACGGGCAGCGAAAACGCCGATTGGGGGGCGTGCATGTTCATCGGTCCTTCGGTGCCTCCTTGGGGCTCGTTCGCAATGGCCGCGCGCACGGCTAACGGTGCGGCGGTCGCGCTCACGGAACATCCTGTCCCATGGCAGCGGTTAAAATCTCGAACCATGTCTCGCGGTCGATCTCGACGCGCATTGCATCACCGAGGGTCTGGATGCGCGACAGGGAATTGGTTCCCATCACTGGCAGAACGCGCGCCGGGTGGGCCAGCAGCCAAGCCACGGCAACAGCCGCGACATCGGTGCGCTGTTCTTCGGCAATCCGGTTCAGGACAGCGCGAACGATAGCGCCGCGGGTTCCAAACAGGTCGCCGCCGCCAAGCGGAGACCAGGCCATGGGCGGTACGCCGCGCTCTTGCATCCACTGCACGCTGCCATCGAGAAATGGCTGGTGGTGCAGGGCGGACAGTTCGATCTGGTTTGTGACCAATTTGGTGGTCATGGCCGATTGCAACAATGTCCAATCGGACAGGGCGAAGTTGGAAACCCCGACGTTGAGGACCTTTCCGTCGCTGACGAGCCGGTCGAGCGCCTTGCCGGTGTCCTCATGGTCCATGAACGGATCGGGCCGATGGATCAGCAGCACGTCGAGCCGATCGGTGCGCATGTCGGAGAGCGATTGCTCGACCGCGCGCATGATATGGTCTGATGAGGTGTTGTAGTGCTTCACCTTGGCGCCAAAGTAGCGGCCGGTTGGCGCGACGATGCCGCATTTTGAGACCAGCTCGATGCGATCACGCAGGCCAGGCGCCTGGGTGAAGGCGCTGCCAAGCAGACCCTTGGCGGTGTAGCCGCCATAGATGTCCGCCTGGTCCATCGTGGTGATGCCCTGCATCAGGCAGGCTTCGACCTTGGCTTGGATGTGCGAGGGCGAGACATCGTCATCATCGCCCAGCCGCCACATGCCGTAGACAATGCGGCTCATCTCCAAACTGTCGGACAGGCGAAGGCGATCCATCAAACACGGGCTCCCGCCGCAAGCGGCGTCAAGGGTTCAGACTGGGGTACACGTCCGTACGCGTGGGGCAGGGAGACAGTTTCAAGCTGCGGCAGAACGCGCGACCCGAAGCTTTTGCATTCATCCAGGTGAGGGTAGCCCGAAAAGATGAACGCCCGGATACCCATCTTGCGGTAGGCCTCGATCTCCGAGAGCACTTGATCGGTGGAACCCACGAGGGCGGCGCCGCAGCCGGAGCGGGCGCGGCCGATGCCCGTCCACAGATGCGGCTCGACATAGCCGAACTTGTCGGCGAGTTCGCGGGCCTTGGCTTGGTGGGACACGCCGAGCGAGCCGGAATCATGGGCGCGCTCGCGGATCAGTTTGCCGTACTCATCATCGAGCTTCGAGACGAGGTGATCGGCATAGTCGCGCGCTTCGGCTTCGGTGTCGCGCACGATGACATGGACCCGAAGGCCATAGTCGAGCGTGCGCCCATAACGCTCCGCAACGGCGTTCACCGCCTTCATCCGCTCGGCGATCTGCTCTTTGGGCTCGGGCCACATCAGATAGACATCGCAGTGCTGGCCGCACAGTTCGAGCGCGTCGGGCGAGTAGCCGCCGAAATAGAGCAGGGGGCCGCCGGTTTGGTACGGCTTAGCGGGGCCGGTCGGCACGTTGTCGAACGTGTAGACCTCACCATGGTGGTTGATAACGTCGTGGGTCCAGGCCTGTTTGAGGATCTCCACCACCTCGCGCGAACGCTGGTAGCGGAAAGAGGAATCGGCCTTCTCGCCGGGGAAGTCCGACGAGATGATGTTCACCGTCAGCCGCCCGCGCAGCATGTGATCGAGGGTGGCGATGGTCCGCGCCAGCATGATCGGCTGCATCTCGCCGCAACGCACCGCTGCGAGCATGTTGATGTTTTCGGTGATCGGCGCGCAGCCGGCCACAAAGGACAAGGTGTCTTGGCCCACCTGGTAGGATGAGGGGCACAGAATGTTGCGAAAGCCCTGCGCCTCGGCTTCCTTTAGGATCGCCGAGCAGTGGTCCCAGCTTGACCGCAAATCGCCCTCCGGCACCCCGAGATAGCGGTAATCATCCGAGCACAGCGCCGAGAACCAAGAGACCTCCGAGCCGGTCAGGTCTGCTGAT
>JAHCMG010000006.1 GCA_019192585.1 Devosiaceae bacterium MH13 | reverse complement strand
GCCTCGATGGCGCTCGTGTCGCGGGACAAGGCGGGCGATATCGCGGTACCGCGCGGCGGTCTGATCGTGGTTGATGACAGCTATGACGCGATGGTCGCCCTGGCCCGCGCCTCGCGACACCGGAGCACGGCCAAGATCAT
This sequence comes from Devosiaceae bacterium MH13, assembly GCA_019192585.1. Lineage (GTDB taxonomy): Bacteria > Pseudomonadota > Alphaproteobacteria > Rhizobiales > MH13 > MH13. The sequence continues at coordinate 18,767 of JAHCMG010000006.1, read as the reverse complement.
CGCGATAACGGGCTCGGTGGGAAAGACCAGCACCAAAGAGGCGTTTCGGCTGATTTTGGGGCGGTTTGGGCCGACCCACGCGCCCGTCAAAAGTTTCAACAACCATTGGGGTGTGCCGCTGACCCTGTGCCGCATGCCGCGCGAGACGGCCTTCGGGGTCTTTGAGATCGGCATGAACAATCGCGGCGAGATTGCGCCGCTTGCCAAGATGGTTGAGCCGCACGCGGCGATGATCACGACCGTTGCGCCTGTTCATCTTGAGAACCTTGGCTCGCTCGACGCTATCGCTGCAGAGAAGTCAGACATTTTCGAGGGGCTCGAAGACAAGGGCGTCGCTATCATCCATGGCGATATTGAGCATGCCGCCTTCCTGGAGCAGCGCGCGCGAACCTGCGGCGCGAGCAAAGTTCTAACCTTCGGCCACGGGGCGGGGCTCGACGCGGAGCTACTGCAAGTCGCGCTGTTGGCCGACTGTTCGTCCGTGCACGCCCGGGTCGAGGGCCATGAGATTACCTACAAAGTCGGCGCGCCGGGCGAGCATCTGGTGATCAATTCCCTTGGGGTTTTGGCGCTGTGTTCGGCGCTTGGGCTTGATCTGGCCACTGCCGGCCTTGCGCTTGGTGGCATGCAACAGCCTGAAGGTCGCGGCCGCCGCTACATGATCGACACGCCTGGCGAGCCGATGACGCTGCTCGATGAGAGCTACAACGCCAATCCTGCTTCGGTGCAGGCGGCGCTGGCGGTTCTGTCGCGGTTGCCGGTGGGGCCGCGCGGGCGCCGCATCGCCGTTCTGGGCGATATGCTGGAGTTGGGCGACGAGGCGGAGGCGATGCATGCAGGCCTCATTGAGCCCTTAAAGGCATCGCAGGTTGATCGCGTCTACGCCTGCGGCCCTTTGATGCGATCGCTGTGGCGTGCCGTGCCAATTGAGATGCGCGGCGCGTTTGCAGAAAGCTCAGATGGGTTGCATCAAGCGCTAAAGAATGACCTTGCGCCGGGGGATGCGGTGATGGTCAAAGGTTCGCTAGGAAGCCGAATGGGCCCGCTCGTCGAGCTGATCCGGCAGCATTATCAGGCGCATCAGGGCTGACGCTTGCGCGCTAACAGTCTGGGCCCCAAGGAGGCCGGTTGCCACCATGCTGTTTTGGCTGGCCAATTTCGCCGACACCTTCCCGCTGTTTAACGTGTTTCGCTACATCACCTTCCGCACTGGCGGCGCGGTGGTGACAGCCATGCTGTTCGTCTTCGTTTTCGGGCCGATGATGATTCGTGCTTTGCGTGTGCGGCAAGGCCGGGGGCAACCGATCCGTGAAGATGGCCCGCAAGCGCACCTGCTGACCAAAAAGGGCACGCCCACAATGGGTGGGTTGATGATCCTATTTGGGATCCTGTTTTCGACCCTTTTGTGGGCCGATCTTTCCAGCCCGCTCGTCTGGACGGTTCTTGCGGTCACGGCCGGCTTCGGGGCGATCGGCTTTTACGATGACTATCTCAAGGTCACCAAGCAGTCGCATCAGGGCTTCTCCGGCAAAGCACGGTTGGCGGTTGAGTTTGTGATGGCGGCGGCGGCCGTGTTCGTCCTGTCGTCGGTTTCAACACCGGAGCTGTCGAACCAGCTGACCTTCCCCTTCTTCAAGGACCTGCTCGTTGATCTTGGCTGGTTCTTCATCCTGTTCGGCGCCGTCGTGATTGTCGGCGCCGGCAACGCGGTGAACCTGACCGACGGGCTCGATGGGTTGGCGATTGTGCCGGTGATGATCGCGGCGGCCACGTTCGGCTTGATCGCCTACTTGGCGGGCAACGCCATTTTCTCGGACTATCTGCAGATCCACTTCACGCCGGGCACCGGCGAACTGGCCGTGCTCTGTGGCGCGGTGATCGGCGCGTCGCTGGGCTTTTTGTGGTTCAACGCACCGCCGGCGCAAATCTTCATGGGCGATACGGGCTCGCTCGCTCTGGGCGGTATGCTTGGCGCTATCGCGGTCGCGACAAAGCACGAGATCGTGCTCGCCATCGTCGGCGGCTTGTTCGTGCTTGAGGCGATGTCGGTGATTATCCAGGTCACCTCGTTCAAGCTGACGGGCAAGCGCGTGTTCCGCATGGCGCCGATCCACCACCATTTTGAGCAGATGGGTTGGACCGAGCCGCAGGTCGTGATCCGCTTTTGGATTATCGCCTTTGTTTTGGCGCTTGCCGGCCTTTCGACCCTGAAGCTTCGCTAGCTCTCCCACGATGATCCCGGTCTCCACCCTGTCGGGCAAACGCGTTGCCGTGGTTGGCCTTGGTGGGTCGGGCCTGTCGACGGCGCTGGCGCTTTTGGAGGCTGGGGCCGATGTGATCGCCTGGGACGATGGCGAAGGCGCGCGCGAGGCGGCGCAAGCGGCGGGCGTTTCCGTGGCGCAACTAAACGCCAGTGATTTCGCGCATCTGGCCGCGCTGGTCTTGTCGCCCGGCATTCCGCTGACCCACCCCGAACCGCATTCGGCTGTGCTTGCTGCGCAGGCCGCTGGCGTGCCGGTCATCGGTGACATCGATCTGTTCTTCGCCGAGCGCGCGGTCCACGCTCCAAACGCGACCGTGCTTGCGATCACTGGCACTAACGGCAAATCGACAAGCACGGCCTTGGCAGCCCACGCGCTCGAAGCGCTCGGCGAGCCAGTCGCCATGGGCGGCAATATCGGCGTACCGGTCCTGCAGCTACCGCCGCTGGGCGAGGGGCACACCTATGTGCTTGAGTGCTCGTCCTATCAAATCGATCTGACGCCGCATCTTGCGCCGACGGTTGGTGTGCACCTCAACCTGTCTGAAGACCATCTCAGCCGGCACGGCACGATGGAGAACTATGCGGCCATCAAAGAGCGGCTGGTGGCGGCTGCTGGCCACGCAATTGTGGGCGTTGACGATGACTGGTCTCGCGCGATCGCTGACAGGCTGGCCGCGAGCAGCAAGCCGCTGACGCGGATCGCCACAAGCGGACCGCTCAATGACGGCGTGTTCGCGCGCGGCTCAGAGATCATCCTGGCCTCAGGCGGGGCTTTCCGAAGGCTGATGGACATTGGCGGCGTTGCCTCGCTGCGCGGCGCGCACAATGCGCAAAATGTGTGCGCGGTGGTCGCCGCCCTGCTTGCGCTGGGCCACGACGCGAACACTCTTGCTCCTGCGATCGCCTCTTTTGCGGGCCTGCCCCACCGCATGGAGCCGGTGGGCAAGGTCGGCAGCGTTGAATTCGTCAATGATTCCAAGGCCACCAATGCTGATGCCGCGGCGCGGGCGCTGGGGTCCTACGACCGGATTTACTGGATCGTCGGCGGCCAAGCGAAGAGCGATGGGATCGCGCCGCTTAACGGTTTCTTTCCGCAAATCGTCAAAGCTTACCTTGTTGGAGACGCTCAGGATCGTTTCGCGGCGACGCTTGATGGTCACGTCCCCTATGTGCGGGCCCAAACGGTCGAAAAAGCCGTTGAACTCGCCGGGGCGGACGCCCTCGCGGCCCAAGATCAGGCGGCCGAAGGGGCCACGGTTCTTTTGTCTCCAGCGTGCGCCTCATGGGATCAGTTTGCATCCTTTGAAGCGCGTGGTGATGCGTTCAAGCGCGCGGTTGCTGCCCTGATCGGGGAGGTGGGCGCGGGCGAGTAGAGTATGTGAGTACCGCCCTATGCTGGCCGACCCGTCGTCTGACGCCCGGATTGTTCCCACCCGTCTTACCCGCGCTGACCGCTCTCGCCTTGGCGATTGGTGGTGGACCCTCGACAAGGTCTCGCTGTTGACGGTGATGGTTTTGCTGGTGATCGGGGTGATCATGTCGTTCGCGGCGAGCCCGCCGATCGCCCGTGACCTGAACCTCGCCAACGAGTTTCACTTTGTTCAGAAGCACCTGGTGTTTCTGGTGCCAACGCTGGCGATCATGATCGGCGTGTCGATGATGCCGGCCCGCACGATCGTGCGGGTGGCTTTGCTGGTCTTCGCATTTGTAGTCGCCGGCATGGTCGCTGCCCTGTTGTTCGGCGTGGAGATCAAAGGTTCTCGGCGCTGGATCGACCTGGGCGTCTTTCAGATGCAGCCCTCTGAGCTGGTCAAACCAGCGCTTGTGGTTCTCACCGCCTGGCTGTTCGCCGAACATGCCCGGCAGCCCGAACTGCGCGCCAACCTGATCGCGGTGGCTCTGTATGCGCTGACAGCTGGTATTCTGGTGGCCCAGCCGGATATCGGTCAGACGGTCCTGGTGACCGGTGTTTGGGGCCTGTTGTTCTTTGTCGCCGGAATGAGCTGGATCTGGATCGCGGTTCTGGGCGGCCTGGCGCTGACTGGGCTCGTGTCGGCCTACTTTTTTGTGCCGCATGTGACGAGCCGGATCGACCGGTTCATCAACCCCGAAAGCGGCGATAATCACCAGACCGATCGCGCCATTGAATCCTTCGTGGAAGGTGGCTGGATCGGCCGCGGTCCGGGTGAGGGGGTCGTCAAAGAGCATTTGCCGGATAGCCATACGGATTTCCTGTTCGCCGTTGTGGCGGAGGAGTTCGGCATTCTGGTCTGCTTACTCATCGTCGGCCTGTACCTGTTCTTGTTTCTGCGCGCCGTCCGCGCCGGCTTGCGCTCAGAAGATTTGTTTACGCGCTACGCGATCATCGGGCTTGTGGGCCTTCTATCGATGCAGGCGGCGATCAATATGGGCGTGAACCTGCAGCTCCTGCCGGCCAAGGGCATGACGCTGCCGTTCCTGAGCTATGGCGGCTCATCGATGCTGTCGGTCGGGCTGACGAGCGGCATCTTGCTCAGCCTGACGCGGACGCCCGCACACGCCCGCACTGGCCGGCGGACCCGCGGGCGCCGCGCCGCGCACCCGTTGCAATGGTCGATGCAGGCGCGCTAACGCCCGTTCCGTCAACCAGCGCTTGCGGCTCGAAGGGCTGAACCGTATAGGCGGCGCATGGCGTATTTCATTTTGTGCGCAGGTGGCACCGGTGGGCATCTGTTTCCCGCCCAAGCTCTCAGCGAAGCGTTGCAAAGCCGCGGTCACACGGTGGACTTAATGACCGACGAACGGGCGGACCGCTACGGCGTGTCGTTCCCCGCCCGGTCGACCCACATCATCCCGTCGGCGACCTTGTCTTTGCGGGTGCCGCTCAAGGCGATCCCAAGCGCGCTGGCGCTGGCGCGTGGCTTTGCGCGCGCGGCGACCTTGATGCGAAGCGAGCGGCCCGATGCGGTGGTTGGCTTTGGCGGCTACCCGACCATTCCGCCCCTCGCTGCGGCTCGTTTCTTGCGGATCCCGGTCGGTTTGCACGAACAAAACGCCGTTCTGGGCCGGGCCAATGTGGCCATGGCGCCGAGCGCCAAGCTGATCGCCACGAGTTTTCCTGAAACCGATGGGCTGAGCGGCAAAACGAAGGCCCGCGCGGTCCATACGGGCAACCCGGTGCGCGCCGAGGTGCTCAATGCAGCAGATCAGCCCTTCACGTTGCCGAAGGACCGCCAGCCCTTCGAGCTTTTGGTCTTTGGCGGCAGCCAAGGCGCGCGCGTTTTCGCCGATTTGGTGCCCGGTGCGCTTGAGCAGTGCGACGAGACGGTGCGGCAGCGCGTGCGTGTCACCCAGCAGTGCAGGCCCGAAGATATGGTGCGCGTGCGCAACGCGTATGAGCTGATGGGCGTGCCCAACGATCTAGGCTCCTTCTTCGTCGATATGCCGCAGCGCATGGCGCGGGCGCATCTGGTCATCGGGCGCTCCGGCGCGTCCACGGTCGCCGAGCTTGCCGCGATCGGGCGGCCATCACTTTTGGTGCCGTACCCGCACGCGCTCGACCATGATCAGGCCAAGAACGCCGAGCAGCTCGAAAAGGCTGGCGGCGCCATCGTCAGCGCACAGAAGAACATTGGGCCTGTTCGGCTCGCGCAGGTGCTCACGCGCCTCATCGATGGTGATGGCGCTGAACTGACAGAGATGGCCGCCGCCGCGCGCAAGGCAGGCCGCCCGGATGCCGTTGAACGGCTGGCTGACGAGGTCGAGACCCTCGGCGGGGTCCCCGGCAAAGGCCTAGACACACAAGCAGAGGCTGACCATGCGGCTTCCTGAGGAACTCGGTCCGGTCCACTTTGTTGGGATCGGCGGCATTGGCATGTCCGGCATTGCCGAGGTGCTCAACACGCTCGGCTACACCGTGCAGGGCTCGGACATTTCTGACAATGCCAATGTGCAGCGGTTGCGGGGCATGGGCATCAGCGTCTTTGTCGGCCATGCGGCGGAGAATGTTCGCGACGCAGCGGTCGTCGTCGTCTCGTCGGCGATTAAACCCGACAATCCTGAGCTGATCGCGGCACGAGCCGCTTTTTTGCCGATTGTTCGTCGCGCGGAAATGCTCGCGGAACTGATGCGGTTGCGGTCAGCCATTGCGATTGGCGGCACCCACGGCAAGACCACGACGACCTCCATCGTTGCCAGCCTGCTCGATGCCGGCGGCCTCGATCCGACGGTCATCAATGGCGGCATCATCAACGCTTACGGCACCAATGCGCGGCTCGGCGAGGGCGAATGGATGGTGGTCGAGGCCGATGAGTCCGACGGCACCTTTGTCAAACTGCCCGCCGACGTTGCCGTTGTGACGAATATCGATGCTGAGCATCTCGATCACTATGGCGATTTCGATGGCGTGCGCGCGGCGTTCCTTCAGTTTGTCGAGAACGTGCCTTTCTACGGTTTCGCGGTGATGTGCCTCGACCACCCCGAGGTACAAAGCCTGATCGGGCGCATCGGCGACCGTCGCGTCATCACCTATGGGCAGAACCCGCAGGCCGATGTGCGCGTTGTTGACGTCCGCATGGAAGGCCCGCGCTCGCATTTCGCCATCGAGTTACGACGTCGTGGCACCGATGCTGTTGATCGGATCGAAGCGCTGACCTTGCCCATGCCGGGTCTGCACAACCTTCTCAACGCAACCGCCGCCATCGCCGTGTCGCACCATCTGGGCATGGCCCATGATGCAATCCGCGAGGGGCTGGCGCGCTTCTCCGGTGTGAAACGCCGCTTCACCCACACCGGCACCTGGAAGGGCGTCGATGTCTATGATGACTATGGCCATCACCCGGTGGAAATCAGCGCCGTGCTGAAAGCCGCCCGCGCGGCGACCTCCGGGCGGGTGGTCGCCGTGGTGCAGCCCCACCGTTTCACCCGGCTGCGTGACCTGTTTGAGCAGTTTTCCGCCTGCTTCAACGATGCCGACAGCGTGCTCGTCGCCCCGGTTTATGCGGCGGGTGAGACGCCCATTGAGGGGGCGAGCCACGAGGATCTCGTGAATGCCATCCGCGCGCACGGCCACCGTGATGCGCGGGCGCTTGCCGGCCCAGAGGTCTTGGCCGAGGAAATCGCGGCCCTGGCAAAGGCCGGCGACGCCGTGGTGTGCCTGGGCGCGGGCTCGATCACGCAATGGGCAAACGCCCTGCCTGGCCAGCTCAATGAGCGCTTTGCATGAGTGACGGGTCGCCGCTGATCGATGGCGAGGGGCTCTTGGAGCGCATGGGCCCAGGCGTTGCCGACCTGCGCGGTAAGCTGCGCCCCAACCAGCCGCTGAAAGACTTCACCTGGTTCCGGGTGGGTGGACCAGCCGAACTCTATTTTGTCCCCGCCGACGTCGAAGATTTGCAGCTGTTCCTGCAATTGCTGCCGGCTGACGCGCCCGTTCATGTGATGGGCCTGGCGTCCAACTCGCTCATCCGGGATGGCGGGCTTCTCGGCGCTGTGGTGCGGCTGACGGCGAAAGCCTTCAATCAGGCCAAAGCGGATCCCGAAACCTTGCGCATCGAAGCGGGCGCGGGAATGGCGGATCGCCGGTTGGCGGCGGTCGCGCGCGATGCTGACATTGGCGGGTTCCATTTCTATCATGGCATTCCCGGCTCGCTCGGCGGCGCGCTGCGAATGAACGCGGGCGCCAACGGCGTTGAGACCGTGTCGCGGTTCGTCAGCCTTGATGCCGTCAATCGGCAGGGCGAGCGCGTGACGCTCGACCATGCAGCGATGGGCTTCACCTATCGCCACACGGCGGCCTCGGACGATCTGATCTTCGTGTCGGCGACCTTTGAAGGCGAGCCCAGCACGCCTGAGGATATCCAGGCAGCGATGGATGCGGTGCAGAAGCACCGCGAGGAGAACCAGCCGATCAAAGAACGGACCTCCGGTTCGACCTTCAAGAACCCCGACGGCGGGTCGGCGTGGAAGTGCGTTGATGCCGCCGGCCTGCGCGGCTTCCAGGTGGGCGGCGCGCAGATGTCGCCGATGCATTGCAACTTCATGATCAACACGGGCGACGCCACCGCATACGATCTCGAACTGCTCGGCGAGACGGTCCGAAAACGCGTTTTTGAGCACTCCGGAACCCTCCTGCAATGGGAGGTGAAACGGCTTGGCGTGTTTACTCCTGGCCGTTCTGTGGAAACCTTTCACCCTTGAAATGTTTCGTGATCGGCCGCCCAACGGTAAACTGCTGCTTTCCAAACCCGGTTAAGGGTTTCTTACGAAACCAAGCCTAGCTTCACCCTCGCGCTGGTCCGTATTGTGGGCCGTTTTGTAAGGGAGCGCGCGATTTCTCGCGCGGGTGTGCAGCGATCATGTCGGCCAAAGGCATGGGCAAGCATGTGGCGGTTTTGATGGGAGGTTGGTCGTCCGAGCGGCCGGTCAGCCTCGCCACGGGTAAGCCATGCGCCGAAGCGCTCGCCAGTGCCGGCTACCAGGTCACCGAGATCGACGTCGACCGCGATATCGCGCAAACCCTTGCCGCGCTGCGCCCCGACGTTGCCTTCAACGCGCTGCACGGCCCCGATGGAGAGGATGGTACCATCCAGGGCGTCCTCGAACTTCTGCAAATTCCTTACACGCATTCGGGCGTGATGGCCTCGGCGCTGGCGATGAACAAAGACCGCGCCAAAGTGGTCATGGCTGCCGCTGGCGTGCCGGTCGCCAAGCATGTGCGCACGACCCGCGCTGTGGCGGCGGCCTCGCATGTGATGGAGCCGCCTTACGTCATCAAGCCGGTGGCGGAAGGCTCTAGCTTCGGCGTGCTGATCGTGGCGGCTGACCATGAGCACCCGCCCCAGGAACTGTTCCGCGAAGACTGGCCGTATGGCGATGATCTGATGGCCGAGCGCTTTGTGGCTGGCCGCGAACTCACCTGCGCCGTGATGGGCGATGTGGCGCTTGGGATCATCAATATCGTGCCGCTGGGCACGGCTTTTTACGACTATGACGCCAAATATGCCGATGGCGGCTCGGAGCACATTTTGCCCGCCGACATCCCCCAAGAGGTGTCCAACCGCATTCAACGCCACTCGCTTGCCGCCCATCAGGCGCTGGGCTGCCGGGGTGTAACCCGCGCGGACTTCCGGTGGGATGATACGCCGATGGGAACGGGCGAATTGATCTGTTTGGAGGTCAACACGCAGCCGGGCATGACCCCAACCTCGCTGGTGCCGGAGATCGCGGCCTATGCCGGCCACTCGTTTGAAGAGCTGGTCAGCTGGATGGTGGAGGACGCCTCATGCCGCCGGTGATTGTTGACGAACTGTTGGCGCTGCCATTGGCGTTGCGGGCCCGCGCGGCGGTACGCCCCATGCGCAAGGCGATCGGGGCGGGGCTCGCTCGGTGCGAGACGGTGCGCTTCCCCAATGCGGCGCTGGCAAGTTTAGTTGTGGCGCCCACGATCGTGTTTGGCTTCTCGTTCGGTGAGCGTATGGAGGAGCCTCGCGCTGCACTCTCGGCCGATGTGGCGAAGCTCACCGTCGCGGCGGGCTTTGGCGTTCAGACCGTGACGATTGAAGGGCTGCGCGACACCCGCCAGGGCGATGTGCTCGACTATCTCGCCGTCGGCCCTCAGACCTCGATGGTTGGGTTTGACCTGCTTGCCGCGCGCGAGCGGGTGCTGGCCCTGCCTTGGGTGCGAGATGCGTCGGTGCGCAAGGTCTATCCAGACACCGTCTTCGTGGAGATCACCGAGCATGACGCGTTCGCGCGCATGCTGGAAAATGGCCGCATCCACCTCGTCACCGTTGAGGGCGAGGAGATCACCCGCGAGATCGGCGAACCCTATCGCGGCCTCCCGCTGGTGGTGGGCGAGGGCGCGCCGCAAGTCGCCGCGCCCATGTTCGCGGCGCTGGCCAGCCATCCCTACATTTTGGAGAATGTTGTTGCGCTGGAGCGGGTTGGCGAACGCCGCTGGACGCTGCACATGCGCGACGCTGTTCAGGTGCATCTACCCGAAGGCGACGTTGTGGCCGCCCTATCCCAGCTGGATGGGATGATGCGCCAGCACGCCATTCTCGACCGGGCGGTGGCGTCGATCGATCTGCGCCGGCCCGAGCAGTTGGTCGTGCGGCTGACCGAACAAGGTCTGGAAGCGCTTGAGGCTGATCTGGGCCAAGGAGGTGCCGGATGAGCACGCTCCACCGCAAGCGTCCGCAGGACTTTTTCGGCCCCGCGCCGCTGCCCCAGCGCAAATCCGTCGTCGTTTCGGTGCTCGATATCGGCACCGCAAAAACGAGCTGCCTCATCGCGCGTCTGAAGCCGCGCGATGAGCGCTATGGCGCGGCCGGTCAGCGCAGCCATGACATCGAAATTCTGGGCTTTGGCCATTATCGCTCGCAAGGGCTGAAGGCCGGCTATGTGATCGACCTTGAACGCGCCGAACGCGGTGTGCGCCAGGCCGTCCACCAGGCCGAGAAAATGGCGGATGTGACACTGGACTCTGTGGTCGTCTCCATCACCGCTGGCCGCGTTGCCTCTGAGGTCTTGGCCGCAACAGTTGCCCTTGATGGCCATGCGGTCAGCGAGCGGGACATCGCGCGCGTGCTGCGGGCCGGCAGTGCCCACGCTGTCAGCGACGGCCGCACGATTTTGCACTCCATGCCAATCGGCTTCGCTCTTGATGGCGAGCGCGGCATCCTCGATCCGCGCAGCATGTTCGGCAGCCAGTTGGGCGTCGATATGCACGTGGTCAGCGCCGATGAGGGCCCGCTGCGGAACCTCGAGCAGTGCATCAACGCCGCGCATTTGGGCGTCGAAGGCTTTGTCACGGCCGGTCACGCCAGCGGCTTGGCGGTTCTCGCCGATGACGAGATGGACCTTGGCACCGTCTGCATCGACATGGGCGCGGGCACCACGTCAGTTGGCGTGTTCTACGACAATGAGTTTGTCCACGCTGATGTGGTGCCGATGGGTGGCCACCACATCACGATGGATCTCGCGCGCGGGCTGTCGACACCGGTCGAAGAAGCTGAGCGGCTGAAGACCTTGCATGGCTCCGCCTTGCCGAGCCCGGCCGATGACCGGGACATTCTGACGATCCCGCCAATCAATGCCGATGGCCACGAGGGCGGCCAGCAGGTGCCTCGCAGCGCGTTGACGCGGATGATCCGGCCACGGCTTGAAGAGGTTTTGGAGCATACCCGCGACCGGCTGGCCTCGGCCGGCTTTGCTGGCTTGGCGGCCAAGCGCCTGGTGCTCACCGGCGGGGCCAGCCAGATGAGCGGGCTGACGGAACTGTCGCGTCGGATTCTATCGCGCAACGTCCGGCTCGCCCGCCCTATGGGCATTGAAGGTTTGCCGGAGGCAGGCACCGGCCCTGCCTTTGCAGCGGCCGCTGGTCTGCTCGTCTATCCGCAGCGGGTCCGTCTGGTGCCGCGCGATCATCGCATGCCTGCCCGCGCAACGGGCACGGTCGGCTATTTTGAAAGGGTGGGCCAATGGCTACGCAGCTCACTCTAGGCGCGCTTTCGCGCCCATCGGTTTCCCCACCCCAACCCGTTGCACGGTGCGATCACCGGGCGACATCACATCTGGCTCCACAAGACTTCCCATTGTGCGCCGCGTTTAAGGAAGAATGAGAGAGGGTCCCATGCCTATCCAGTTGGAAGCTCCCGATATCCACGAGATGAAGCCGAAGATCGTCGTCTTTGGTTGTGGTGGTGCGGGCGGCAATGCCGTCAACAACATGATCGAGTCCGGCCTTGAAGGGGTCGAGTTCATCGTCGCGAACACCGATGCGCAGGCCTTGACCAACTCCAAGGCGAGCCGCGTGGTTCAGATGGGCGTTGCGGTGACCGAAGGTCTGGGCGCGGGCGCTCAGCCGGAGATCGGCCGGGCCGCTGCCGAAGAGGTTCTCGACGAGATCACAGATCATCTGTCGGGCGCCCACATGGCCTTCATCACCGCCGGCATGGGCGGTGGGACCGGAACCGGTGCCGCGCCTGTGGTTGCCCGGCTTGCCTGCGAGATGGGCATCCTAACGGTCGGGGTCGTCACCAAGCCCTTCCACTTTGAGGGCCGTCAGCGGATGCGGATTGCCGATAGCGGCATTGAAGAGCTGCAGAAGGAAGTCGACACGCTGATCTGCATCCCGAACCAGAACCTGTTCCGGATCGCGAACGACAAGACGACCTTCGCCGACGCGTTTGCGATGGCCGACCAGGTTCTGTTCTCCGGCGTTGCCTGCATCACAGACCTGATGGTCAAGGATGGCCTCATCAATCTCGACTTCGCTGATGTCCGCTCGATCATGCGCGGCATGGGCAAAGCGATGATGGGCACAGGTGAAGCGTCGGGCGACAAGCGCGCGTTACAAGCCGCTGAAGCGGCGATCGCCAACCCGCTGCTCGACGATGTCTCGATGCTGGGCGCGAAGGGCCTTCTGATCTCGATCACGGGCGGCAATGATATGCGCCTGTTCGAAGTCGATGAGGCTGCAACGCGTATCCGCGAAGAGGTCGACCAGGATGCGCTGATCATCCTGGGCGCCACGTTCGATGAGTCGCTTGAGGGCATGATCCGCGTGTCGGTCGTCGCCACGGGCGTCGATATGGTTGTCAACGCAGGCGCCGCTCCTGTTGAGCGCGTGCGGATGCCAACGATCCAACCGACTGCAGCACCAGCTGCAGAGCCTGCGCCTGTGGCTGAGCCCGACGCCCTGGCGGACGCCGAAGCGGCCCGCAAAGAGGCCGAAGCCATCAGCCGTGCGGCTGAAGCGGCCGTCGCCGCTGCCGCTGCAGTGGAAGCTGCGGCTGTCGAAGAGGCCGAATCGCCCGTCGCTCGCATTGAGCGTATCGAGCGTGAACTGGCCCTGCCGGCAGCCAACGAGGCTGCACAGCCCCAGCCAGCGGCTGCGGACAGTGGCGTTTCGATCACGCCCATCAAGCCCGTGCCGCACATGCCGGTAGACGATCACGCGTCCGCAACCCCCGCTGCGGCGCCTACGCCAGCCCCGGTGCAGGCGCCGGAGCCGCCGGCAGTGGCGCGCACCAGCGTTGCACGGCCGGTTGGGAATCAGCCGCGCATGCCGAGGGTTGATGAGCTGCCGCTGATCGCGCGCGATGAGATTCGCCACAAATCCGCGCCGCAACCTGCCGAAGCGCAGGACGATGAGCGCGGTGCCTTGGGCCTTCTTAAGAAGCTTGCCAATGTCGGCCTACCCAAGCGCGAGGAGCATCCAGCAGCCTCTCAGGCCCCAACGCCGCAGCGTCAGGTGCCCCAGCGCGCGCCCGAGGCCGGTGCGCCGGCTGCCCAGGACGGGTTCGGCCGGTCAAACCCGGCGCCGCGTACCATCGATGATGACGCGATGGATATCCCGGCCTTCCTGCGGCGAAAGAGCGGTTAAAGACCGCCCGAGACCGCCCTTGAAACACACGCGTCGCCCTGTGGGCGGCGCGGATGAAAGGGTAAACAAAATCTTAAGCATTTTCATACATTTGCGCTGGCTAAACTTGTTACAAAAAATGTAATACAGCGTAAGAAAGCGTGACTTTTGTCCACGCTGCACTGTCAGTAGGTTGCAGCCACATGGGGCGGAGGGTGACTCGTGTATGCGAGCCAACCCTCACACGGAACCAAGGGTAGCCGGCAACGGCGTCTTTGTTCACTGAATGTGTGCTTTGGCTTGAGGACTGTTTGTATGGCTGATCTGAGTGGTGTGCAGGGGACGGTTGACGAAAGCGTCACTCTGACCGGTGTTGGGGTTCACAGCGGTGAGCCTGCCACTCTGACGATCCATCCCGCCGATGCCGATAGCGGTCTGATCTTTCTGCGCACGGGCCTGCCCGATGACCGCGATCGCGAGATCAAAGCGGTCTGGTCTGAAATTTCTGCGACGGCGCTGTGCACCGTGCTTGGGGACCCCAAGGGTGCGTTCGTTTCCACCGTTGAGCATCTTCTGGCCGCGTTGCGCGCCTTGGGCGTCGACAATGCGTTGATCGAAGTGGACGGTCCTGAAGTTCCCATCATGGATGGTTCATCGTCGGCGTTTGTCGAAGCCATCGACAGTGTTGGCGTTCGTTTGCAGGGCCGGGCCCGCAAGGTGATGCGCGTTCTCAAGCCGGTTCGCGTGGAGATGGGCGATGCGTTTGGCGAGTTGCGCCCGCACGCTGGCACGCGCTTTGAAGCGTCGATCGATTACGCCGACGGCGCCATCGGCCATCAGTGCTTTGCGGTGGATTTGTCCGCGCAGACCTTCCGCGATGAGATTTCCCGCGCCCGCACCTTTGGTTTCCTCAAGGATGTCGAGCAGCTATGGGCCAACAATTTCGCCCGCGGCTCCTCGCTCGAGAATGCCGTGGTGATCGGCGATGATGGCGTGATGAACCCCGAAGGCACGCGCTGGTCGGACGAATTTGTCCGCCACAAAGTGCTTGATGCGATTGGCGATCTTGCGCTTGCCGGCATGGCGATCGAAGGCTGCTATCGCTCGCATAAGGGCGGCCACCGGCTCAATTTCATGATGATGCAGGCCCTGTTCGCCGACCCGACGGCCTATGAGATCGTTGACGCGGCACCCGCACCGGCCAAACGCGACCATGTGTCTGCGGGCAGCGATGTTGGCTTGGCGCTCGCCGCTGCAGCGCTACGTCCCGTCACCAACTAACAGTTTCTGCCTGCGGTGATTGCCGGTTGTGGCCCCAGAGAGCCGCTGAGGTACAGCGAAGCCATGTTTTTGCCAATGTACCATGGTGCTGCGCTGCGGGCCTCAGATCGTAAGCATATCACACGCTTGCGGGCGATCAGGCTTAGCTCTCGGCGCGAAGCGTGCTAAGAGCGGTCTCGCTGCCGGAGGAGCGTAAGAGCTTCCTGGGGCGTAGGGGCGAAGTGTAACGGTGTTGGCGGGTTCGGTTCCGATGAACAGTGGTCGAGTTTCAAACTGGTTCAAATCGTGCGTGGGCGCGGGCGTGGCAGCACTGCTGCTGGCGGGCTGCGCATCGACCGATGTTGTCGGCACAACCGAGTTTGTTGATGACACACGGCCGCCGGCAGTGATGTTCAACGAAGCTTTAGCGCTGATGGACAATGCTGAATATGTCGAGGCGGCCGCCGCTTTTGACGAGCTGGAGCAGGTGCACCCCTATTCGGAGTACGCCAAGCGCGCGCTCGTCTTGGGTGCGTTTTCGAACTTCTCCTCGGGTCGCTACCCCGAGGCCGTGAACGCCGGGCGCCGGTATACGACGCTGCACCCGAGCGGTGAAGATGCGGCCTACGCGCAGTTCATCGTTGCGCAGTCCTATTACAATCAGATCCCTGATGTGACCCGCGATCAGGAGCAGACGCAGCGCGCGATCGGCGCGTTCCGCGACCTGATCCGCCTGTATCCCGATTCGGAGTATGTGCAGCCGGCGCAAGAGCAGCTGCGCTTCGCTTTCGATCAGCTCGCTGGCGCTGAGATGCGCGTTGGCCGCTACTATCTCGACCGGCGCAATTACATTGCCTCGATCAACCGCTTCCGCGTGGTTGTCGAGGAGTATCAGACCACCCGCCATATCGAGGAAGCGCTGCACCGTCTGGTCGAAAACTACCTGACGATGGGCGTTGTCGACGAAGCGCAAACCGCCGCAGCGGTGCTCGGGCACAACTTCCCCGAAAGCGAGTGGTACGGCCGCTCCTTCGCGCTGCTGCAGTCTGGTGGGTTGGAGCCGCAAGAGAATGCTGGCTCGTGGATCTCGCGCGCCTTTGATGACTTTACGGGCAATATCCTCTGACCCATTTTCCGGTGCCATGAGCCTCGGAGACATTACCGATTCGCCAGCGCTAAGCTCGCCGCGTTCACCGAGCGCGGCTCTGCCCGCGTGCGCCGCATGCTGAGCTATCTCTCCGTTCGCGACATTGTGCTGATCGAAAGGCTCGATCTCGACCTCGATGCGGGCATGACCGTGCTCACCGGTGAAACTGGGGCGGGCAAGTCGATCCTGCTTGATGCCTTGGCGCTCGTTTTGGGCGCGCGCGGCGATGCGGGCCTGGTCCGCGCGGGCTGCAAGTCTGGCGAGGTGCGGGCAGTTTTTGAGCTTCCCACCGACCACCCAGCGTTTGCGCGCCTTGATGAGGCGAGCGTCAGCCATGATGGCGAGTTGATCATCCGCCGGGTTCAGTCCGCCGACGGTCGGGCGCGTGGCTATGTCAATGATCAGCCGGTTTCGATGGCGCTCTTGCAAGCGCTTGGCCCGCTGCTGGTCGAAATCCACGGGCAGCATGACGATCGGGCGCTCGTGGACCCGGCGACGCACCGGGCGCTGCTGGACGCCTATGCCGGCCATTACGGTCTTCTCGACGATGTGGCGAAAGCCTCTGACGCCCTGCGGCGGGCAGAACGCGCTGCCGAAGAGCATCGCGCCAAGCTCGAAGAGGCCGCGCGTGAGGCGGATTATCTGCGCGCCAGCGTCGATGAGCTGACCAGCCTTGCGCCGGAGCCGGGCGAGGAAGAGGCGCTCGCGGAGCGGCGCGCGCTGATGATGCAAGCCGAGAAGATCGCCTCAGACATTCAAGAGGCGCACGAGGCCGTCTCTGGGTCTGCGGCGCCGACACCGGTTCTGGCGTCCCTGATGCGCCGGCTGGAGCGCAAAGGGCCCGAGAGCGAGGCGCTGCTGGCGCCCATTATCGATGCGCTCGGCCGCTCGCTCGATGCGCTTGGCGACGCGGGCACCGAGATTGACCGCGCCATGCAAGCACTCGAGTTCGACCCGCGCGAGCTTAATGACACTGAAGAGCGGCTGTTTGCGCTGCGGGCGGCGGCCCGGAAGTTCCAGGTCATCTGCGATGGCTTGCCTCAGAAAGCGGCCGAACTGGCCGATCAGCTTGAAGCGCTCGATTCGAGCGCTGATACGATGCAGGCGCTCGAAAAGGCGGTCGCGGACGCTGAGGCCCAGTACCGGTCGCTGGCCGCAAGCCTGACAGATGCCCGGCAGAGCGCGGCAGCGCATTTGGCACAGGCAGTGCAGGCAGAGTTGCCGGACCTCAAGCTCGGCCAGGCCCGTTTCAGCGCCGATGTGGCCACCGATCCGGAGCTCCGGTCGCCACAGGGTGCGGACACGGTGGCGTTCATCGTCCAAACCAACCCTGGCACCCGCCCGGGGCCGATGATGAAGGTCGCCTCGGGCGGCGAACTGTCCCGCTTCTTGCTCGCGCTGAAAGTGGTGCTGGCCGACAAGGGCTCCGCGCCGACCTTGGTGTTCGATGAGATCGACACCGGGGCGGGGGGCGCGGTTGCTGAGGCCATTGGCATGCGGCTCGCGCGGCTCGCCGAGCGGGTGCAGGTGCTTTCGGTGACCCACGCGCCGCAGGTCGCCGCGCGTGCGCATGGCCACCTGTCGATTGCCAAAGCGGTCCAGGCGCCCGACCAGACGCGCACCGATGTGACGCGGCTTGATGAGCCGGGCCGGCTTGAAGAGGTCGCTCGTATGCTTTCCGGCGCCACGATCACCGATGAGGCGCGCGCCGCGGCGGGTCGCCTTTTGCAGGGAGAGCGGGTGTGAGTGAGACGGTCGCGCCAGCTGTGCGACAGACGCCCGTTGAGGCCCTGACGGAGCAGGAGGCGGCCGCCGATCTGGCCGCGCTTGCCGCCGAGATGGCCGCCCACGATGTGGCCTATCACGGCGACGATGCGCCGACGATCTCCGACGCCGCCTATGATGCCCTGAAGGCCCGGAACTTTGCCATTGAGGCGCGGTTTCCAGACCTTGTGCGCACTGACAGCCCGTCAAAGAAGGTCGGTGCGGCGCCGTCTGAAAAGTTTGCCAAGATCACCCATGTCCGGCCGATGCTGTCGCTCGACAATGCCTTTTCCGATGAGGACGTGACGGGCTTTGTCGAGCGGATCAAACGCTTCTTGCGCCTTGAGGAGACGCCAGCCTTCACGGCGGAGCCGAAGATTGACGGCCTGTCCCTGTCTTTGCGTTACGAGCAAGGCCAGCTTGTCTACGCAGCGACGCGCGGCGATGGGGCCGTCGGCGAAGATGTGACTCGCAACGCCCGCACCATCGCCAGCATCCCTCAGGCGCTCACCGGGCCTCATCCAGACGTGCTGGAGGTCCGCGGCGAGGTCTATATGAGCGCCGAAGATTTCGCGGCGCTGAACGCCCGCATGGAGGAAGCCGGCGGCAGGGTCTTCGCTAACCCGCGCAACGCCGCGGCCGGCTCGCTGCGCCAGCTCGATGCCAACATCACCAAAGCGCGGCCCTTACGCTTCTTTGCCTATGCGTGGGGCGACCTCTCAGAGCCGCTGGCCACGACGCAGTTTGCTAGTGTTGAGCGGCTGGCGGCGCTGGGCTTTGTGACCAACCCATTGATGCGCCGCTGCGCCGATGCCCAAGAGATGATCGCCGTCTACAACACGATCGCGGAGAGTAGGGCGTCCCTGGGCTACGATATCGACGGGGTCGTCTACAAAGTCGATCGGCTCGATTTTCAGGAGCGGTTGGGGTTCGTCTCGCGCAGCCCGCGCTGGGCGGTGGCGCATAAGTTCCCCGCTGAGCAGGCC